>CAMBEY010000332.1 GCA_945865705.1 Candidatus Sulfopaludibacter sp. SbA3 | reverse complement strand
CGACGCCGCCGGAGATGGCCCGTCAACTGGAGAGCGGCATCACCAATGCGACGATGCAAATTATTCCGAAGGCGCGACATCTGACATTTGTCGAGCAGCCAGCGGTCATCGCCGATATTCTGTCCAACCTCATCCAGCGCACTTAGACTTCCTTTAGGAAAGTTGATTTCACTAAAAGCACATGGGACTGCAATCCACTGGAACCATCAATGTTGAAGTCGATCGCGCCACCGCGTTCGAGTTTGTCGCCGACCCGGTGCAGCTTGCCCAGTGCATTCCTGGATGCAGCGAATTGATCGAACTCTCACCGGGTCGCTACTCCGCGCAGCTTACCAGCAAGGTGGCCTACATCACCTTGAAGTTTAAGGTTACCAGCGAGATTACCCGCATGGAGCCGCCCAACTTAATTGAGGTGAAGATGACCGGCGACTCCATCGGCCTGGCCGGACGCGTGTCGGCCACGGCGGGCATTGAGCTGATGGTTGCCGGCGAAGGCTTCACGGATATCCGCTACTCGGCGGAAGTCGCGCTGAGCGGAAAGCTGGGAGGGCTGGGCCAGCCCGTGTTCCGCTCGAAGAGCGCCGAGGTGGCTCGTGAATTTGGCCAGAACCTGAAGGCAGCATTGGAAAAAGGGCTGGGGGAAAAAGGGTTGGTGAATCGTTCCTCCCTGTCGGGAGGCCCCGTGGCATGAAGAACTTTGAATTGGCTGAGCCCGCAACACTCGACGAAGCGCTGTCTCTGCTTGATCCCGAAGATGCCACGGTGCGCGCCATCGCCGGTGGCACGGCGCTGCTCTTAATGATGAAGCCTCGATTATTTCAGCCCACGCGGCTGATTAGTCTGCGGCGAATCAAGAATGCGCTGCGCGGCGTCAGCGCCGACGAAGCCGGCGGCCTGCGCATCGGCGCGATGACCACGCTGTCCGAGATGGAGCGCTCGCCGCTCATCGCCCGCATGTTTCCAGTAATGACCCGCACACTGCACACCCTCTCAAACGTACGCATTCGCAACGTGGCTACACTCGGCGGCCACCTCGCCCATGGCGATCCTCACATGGACCTGCCGCCCATTCTGCTTACGCTCGGGGCGCGCGTGCGCGCGGCGAGCCAGCACGGCGAACGGTGGATCGACATCGGCGATCTGTTCACCGGCTATTATGAAACCGCGTTGTCGCGCGACGAGTTAATCACCGAAGTCGAAGTGCCATTGCAACCAGCGGGAGTTCATAGCTGGTACGAAAAATACACGGCCCTCTCCGCTGACGACTGGCCTGCGGTGGGAGTGGCCGTTTGGTTTCGCATGGAATCAGGCGTGATCGCCGAAGCCCGCGTGGCGGTCAGCTCCGCGACGGAGCGCCCAGTGCGCATGGCCCGAGCGGAGGCTGAACTAAGTAATTCCAGCGCTACCGCGGCAGATTTTTCCAAGGCCGCCGACGCGGCAGCCGAGGAAGTGCAGCCGCTGGCCGATCTGCGCGGGACGGTGGCGTACAAGCGCGAGATGGTTCGCGTACACGTCCGGCGCGCGCTGGAGCGGGCGTTGAAAATAAATCCGAGTGAGGCATCCTGAATGCCCACACCTAAACAGTCCGCGACGAAAGTCACATCACCAACCGCTCCAGTGAGCGGACTGCGGCAATCTGTCCCGCGGCTGGAGTCCGCCGCAAAGGTTACGGGCAGCGCGGAATACATCATCAACATGCGCATCCCGGGGATGCTCTACGGCAGGATCGCGCGCAGCACCATCGCCCACGGAAAAATTGTAAGTATTGACACCAGCGCCGCGCTGGCCATCGCGGGCGTTCATTCGGTGATAACCGGCGAGGATATTCGCAAGATCATTCCGAATCCCTATTACGGCCCAGCATTTCACGATCAGCCGATTCTGGCGCTGGATAAAGTGCGCTACGTGGGTGAACCCGTGGCGGTGGTGCTGGCTGGTGATCCGCATATTGCCGAAGAGGCCGCCGATCTGGTGCAGGTGGAGTACGACCCGCTGGAGCCCGTCTTTGACGAGGTCGCGGCGGCGCAACCCGACGCGCCGGTTATACATGATGTTTTGCAACCGGCTGGAACGTTTCCCGATCTGAAACATCTCAAGGGCCGCGCGGGCACCAACGTCGCTCTGGACGCGCAGGTGCGCCGCGGTGATATTGAAAAGGGATTCGCCGCAGCGGATCATGTTTTTGAGCACACCTTTCATAATGGCAAAGTAATCCACGCCACCTTCGAGCCCATTGTTTCGCTGGCCGAGTTGACCGACACCAACGGCATCACCATCCATAGCGCAACACAAAGTCCCTCGTTTGTTCGCACCGAAGTGGCACGCCTGTTGGGATGGGCGGAGAATCGCGTGCGGGTGCGCACGGCTCTGCTGGGCGGCGGGTTTGGCGCGAAGCTCTACATCAAGTTGGAAGCTCTGGTGGCCGCCTGCGCGCTGCTGGCGCGCAAGCCAGTGCGCATCGCACTCACCATGGAAGAGCAGTTCTACACCATCACCAAGCACGGGACAACCGTGCGCATCAAAACAGGCGTGATGTCCGACGGTCGGATGATCGCGCGTCAGGTGGAGACGTGGTGGAACGGCGGTGCCTATGCCGACATCGGGCCGCGCGTCTCGCAAAAGTCCGGCTTCACCGGCGCCGGCCCCTATGACATTGAGAACATCGCGCTCGACAATCACGCCGTTTATACCAATGAGCCGCCGGCCGGCGCGTTGCGCGGCTTCGGAATTTCGCAGTTGGTGTGGGCGTATGAATCACAGGCCGACATCATCGCGCACGCGCTCGGCATGGACCCGCTGGCGTTCCGGCGTCTGAACATCCTGCGCGAAGGCAGGCCGCACGCCACCGGAACGCTGATGCGCCACGCGGAGATCGAGGAAGTGCTGAACCGGCTGGAAGACAAGATGGATTGGAACCGCCCCATCGAGCGCGGCACAGGCACGGTACGACGCGGGCGCGGCATCGGCATCGGCATCAAAGCGAGCATCTCGCCGACCACGTCTGTCGCAACAGTAACGATTGCCGGTGATGGCA
>CAMBEY010000331.1 GCA_945865705.1 Candidatus Sulfopaludibacter sp. SbA3 | reverse complement strand
TTACTCTTGCTGTATTGACCGTTGCGCTTGCTATTCCTATTCTGCAAATGTCGCTATATCCGCCCACGCAATGGGATGCGATCAGCTATCACCTGGCCGCGGCGAAGATCTATGTTCGAGAGGGAGCGGTCGTTTACACGCCTTACCTGCGCTTCCCAGTATTCCCGCAGTCGAGCGAGATGCTATTCACGCTCTCGCTGCTGCTGGCCGACGATATCACCGCGCAACTGACGCAATTCCTGATGATGGCGCTGACTGCGCTGGCGCTCTATGGCTGGGGCCGCCGGGAGTTCACGCCGCGCGCTGGAGTGCTGGCCGCTGTTTTGTGGCTATCTAACCCCTTGATTCTCTGGCTGGGCGCGGGTGCTTATGTGGATGCGGGGCTTGCCCTATATCTGACTCTGGCTCTTTACAGCTTGCGCAACTGGCGCGCAAGCGAGGCGGAAAATCAGGGCCGGGTTTGGCTGATGATTTCAGCCGCGCTATTCGGTTTTGCTGCCGCGACCAAGTACCTCGCGCTGTTCCCCATTCTCTGCGCCGGGATTTATCTGCTGGCATATGCGGCAAAGCGCCGGAGTCTGCGTCCGGTGCTGACATTTTCCCTGATCACGATTGCCGTTGCCTGCCCGTGGTATCTTCGCAATGCCTGGTACACGGGGAATCCCGTGTGGCCGTATTTTCCTGAATGGCTGGGCTACGGCCCGTGGAATGCCGCCGACATCGTTGGCCAAAAGTTTGAACAGAACTTGCATGGCATGGGAAGAGGATTTTCAGCGCTATTGAGCCTGCCCTGGAATGTGTTCGCGCATGCGGATAAGTTTGGCGGCACGGGTTACTTTCTCTCGCCGGCCTATCTGGCGCTGCTGCCGCTCGCGGCGGCATCCGCATTTTGGAACAGGACGAGCAGTATCCTGCTGTTGGCCGCCGCGCTCTACACAGGTTTTTGGTTTGGAACGGTGCAGGCGCTGCGCTACCTGCTGCCGGTGTTCCCGATTGTCTCGCTTTGCGGCGCGGCGGCGCTCGAGAGAATTGTCTTCCGCTGGAATGGGCTGCGCCGGCCCGTGTTTTCGAACATGGCAACAGCCCTGCTGGGATTGGTATTTCTAGGTGTGGGATTGTGGCTTGGCCCAAAGGTTACCGAATTCCTGCATCGTGACCTGCCCCGCGGGTTGCCGCCGGTGACGGCCGAGCAGCGGTCCGCATACCTCAAAGCGGCAATTGATCCCTACCAGGCGATTGAATATCTGAACCGGACTCGCGGAGAAAATTATCGGGTGTTCTCCATTCCCAGCACCAATATCGCCTACTTCACCGACGGCACTTTCATGGGAGACTGGATGGGGCCGGCTCGATATCTGGAGTTCGCAAAGTATTTGGAGCGGCCTGAAGATTTGCAGCGGGAACTGGACAAGCATCAGGCAGATTTTTTTCTGGTTCACGCCGATGGACCACTCGGCTATTGGAGCTACAATCAGGTGCTGGACGAGAAGATGTTGCGAGGCCGGATGAAGCTGTTGCTGGCGACGCACTCGATTCTGCTTTTTGAAATTCAACCCGATCCGGTGGACTTGGTGATTGGACCGGAGCTGGTGCAAAGTGGAGGTCTTGAAGGACCGCCGCAGTCGGTGGCCAGTGTGTGGGCGCATAGCGCGGCGCCGGGCGCTGACCAGCTTGACGCGCAAAGCCACACCGGTACGGCGGCTTACCGCAGCGATGGGCGACGACAACTATTCCAGCGGGTTCCTGTAAATCCAGGCGCTCTCTACCGGCACCAGATGTACACGCGCGCCGACAAGCCCGATCAGTATGCGCGCCTGCAGATGCATTGGTTCGACCGGAATGAAAAGTTTATTCGCGCGGACTGGCGCATCGTGGAAGCCCGTGACGACGATGCCATCGATGAATGGAGGCGCCGCGCCATGGCCGATCAAGCGCCCGCCAACACCGCCTCGGTGTTGATCTTCGCCAGCGCGCATGATGGCTCGGAGGTCTGGGTGGATGACCTCTCGCTGGTGGAGATGAAGTACAAATAGTGTTCACCAGAATCGTTCCCTCGCGGATCGTGAGACAATTGGCGGACGCCCGCGACATAAGCGGTTTCCTGCTGGTAACTACAATAGATGACTTCTCAGACACTAAACGGACCATCCGCCATCTCCCGAGAGGCATCGCAGTCTTCCGTCCGCGCGCAGCCAGCGCGTCTGCTGGTGATCATTCCCGCGTATAACGAAGCCGCGTCGCTGCCCGCGCTGTTTGGCGAGCTGAACGCCTTGCGACAATCCTCAATCTGGCCCGCGCCTTGGCAACTTGACGTGCTGGTGGTGAATGACGGCTCGACGGACAATACCGCCGAGGTGATGGCGGGCTTACCCGCGGGCCGGCATTTGCGAATGATCTCCCTGGCCTGTAATCTGGGCGTGGGCGGCGCGGTGCAGACCGGCTTGCAGTTCGCCGCGCGGCAGGGCTACGACCTGGCGATGCAGGTGGATGGCGATGGCCAGCATCCTCCGCTGGAGATTCCACGGCTGGCGGAGAAGATGAGCGAGGGTCAGTGGGACATGGTGCTCGGCTCGCGCTTTCTTCAGGCGAAAGGGTTTCAATCCTCCGCCGGGCGCAGGCTGGGCATTCGATTGTTTTCGTGGGTACTCTCCGTGCTCTGCCGACAAAAATTCACGGACACGACATCGGGGTTCCGCATCTGGAATCGCCGCGCCATTGCCGTACTGGCGGAGGAATATCCGGAAGACTACCCGGAGGTGGAGGCGATTCTACTGCTCCACCAGGCGGGCCTGCGCATGACCGAAGTGCCGGTGCGCATGGCCAGCCGTACCGCTGGGCGCTCGACGATTGGGATGCTGCAAGCGATCATTTTTCTGGTAAAGGTCCCGCTGGCGCTGGCGATGAATCTGATTCGCAAGCCGCGGCCGTGAGTTGCGTCACAGAGCCGCGCGCGTCAGCAAGCGGACACGCGGGAAGGCAACAATCGCGAGAATTGAACACGAGATTTGCGAATTAAGATTCTACCCGCGCCGGCGTGTGTCCGCTCGCTGACGCGCGCGGCT
>CAMBEY010000330.1 GCA_945865705.1 Candidatus Sulfopaludibacter sp. SbA3 | reverse complement strand
ATTTCGCTGGATTGATCCGTGCCGCGACCGTGCCGCGCGCGTCAGCAAGCGGGCCGATGGAACACCATGCTCCGGACCAGGGTTGATTGCAATATACGCGTGGTGGAAGTGCCTGTTGCGCCCGGTGTGTGGTTTTTCCATAGGCCCGCTTGCTGACGCGCGCGGCACGGTCACGCGGCACGGTCACGCGATTTGACTTCGCACACTGCGGCTGAATATCATGCGCTGTGGCCACTACTTCGACATCTCCAACCACAACGCCGCGCAGACACATCCGCGTGATCGTGGCCAAGCCGGGCCTGGACGGGCATGATCGCGGCGCCAAGGTCATCGCGCGCGCGCTGCGCGACGCCGGCATGGAGGTCATCTACACCGGCCTGCGCCAGACGCCGGAGATGATCGTCGCCGCCGCCGAGCAGGAAGACGCGCAGGTGATCGGCCTGTCGATCCTGTCCGGCGCGCACTCGACCATCGTCCCGCGCCTGATGGCACTCTTAAAAGAGAAACAGATGGACGATGTGATGGTGGTGCTGGGCGGCATCATCCCCGACGCCGATATTCCGGCGATGAAAGCCCTCGGCGTGGCCGAAGTATTTCAGCCCGGCTCGCGCATGGACGCCGTCGCGGAATTTATTCGCGCGCACGCGCGGTAAATTGTCCGTGACAGTGCCGCGCGCGTGAGCGAGCGGGCATTTGGAAAAACCACCTCGCGGACGCTCGGAGCATTCCCCCAATCCCGCCACAGCGTTATTACAAACCCCACACTCCGGGGCGTTGCGTTCCATTGGCCCGCTTGCTGACGCGCGCGGCACTGTCACGCGGCGCTATCGGCGGCGCCAAAGCAAAAGCAGATACTTCGCTGCGCTCAGCATGACGACGTTATTTCACGGTCAGGTAATTTCAAACTGAGCCACTACCGATTTTTTCCTGTATTACCGCTAAGGGCGGCTGGTAGAATCTGATGGAAGTTGCTTACCTGAACCGCCGGAAGCATTGCGTTCAGACCTGTTGCGCCACCGCCAGAACGTGTTTTGCGTGACCAAAGTTCTGCGTGGCCATCACGAGCTAAGGACTACTGGAGACTGTCCATGAGCATTTTTTCAGCCGGCAAAGCCGCTGCGGACCCGCGGCACGAACAAGTGATCAAGCTGAATCTCCATGACATGAGCCAGCTCTTCAACTCGATGGATCCTTCCCCTTTCATCGACAAGGATCTCGACCACGACGCGGAGGAGTTCATTGTGAGTTGGGCGCAGGAGTTTCCATCCGCAGCCCCGGTGAAGCTGCGCATCTACCTGGAGCAGTGGCCGACCGAGGATCCCAATGAACTGATCCGGCAGGCCATTCACAACTACTTTGCCAACCGCGCTGAACTGACCAAATTGGAATTTCACCGCATGATGAAGCAAGGACGGACCAGTCTATTCATCGGCCTGGTGTTCCTGTTCGCTTGCCTGGCGATCATTCAGACGCTGCTGCACGGCGCGGCCGGCACCTGGGCCGGCGCGCTGCGGGAAGGTTTGACCATCGCAGGCTGGGTTGCGATGTGGAGGCCGATGCAGATATACCTTTACGATTGGTGGCCGTTGCGGCACAGGGGCCAAACCTATACCAAGTTAAGCCACATGCCTGTGGAAGTTGTTCAGCACGGGAAAGGTTGAGCATCCCGAACGATTCGACTGGCCCCGAATTCTATCGCCTCGCGTACATGTGCGCGACGTGGTCACCGTAGCCGTTGTACAAAATGGTTTTGCGGCGCTCGCCGGTCTCGATGTCGCGCTCGGTCTCCTGCGACCATTGCGGATGCGGGACGCGCGGATCGACGTTGGCGTAGAAGTCGTGATGAGTCGGCGCGATCTCGTGCCAGAAGGTCTGCGGCTGCTGGTCGGTGAACTCGATCACCTCGATTGACTTCAGGCTCTTGAAGCCGTACTTCCAGGGCAGCGCGATGCGGATGGGCGCGCCGTTCTGCTTGGGGATGGGCTTGCCGTAGAGGCCCGTTACCATGAAGGCCAGATCGTTCATGGCCTCCTGCATGGTCAGCGCCTCGCGGTCGGGCCACGGCCAGCTTTTCAATTGCTGCTGCCCCTGCGCCTGATCGGGGCGATAGAACGAGAGCATCCTGACGTAGCGCGCGTCGTTGCGCGGCTCCACCATCTCGATCAGTTTGCGGAACGGGAAACCGGTCCAGGGCACGGCCATTGACCAGGCCTCGATGCAGCGATGCCGGTAGAGGCGCTCTTCGAGCGGCATCTCGCGGATCAGCTTATGCACATCGATGGTCTGAGGCTTGTTGACCAGGCCGCGCACCTTGATGGTCCACGGCTCGATCTGGAATTTATCGACGAGCAGCCAGACGGCTTCCTTCTGATGAGTGAACTCGGCGAAGTTGTTGTAGCGCGTGGCGACTTTCTCGGCGGTGATAGGCCGGTCCAGGGTAAATTTCGCGTTACGCGGCGCGGGATAGGGGGACTTGGGCGTTTCCTCCGCCGCAAGCAAAGTGGATGGCAGTGTGGACGCGAGACCGACTCGCGTGGCTGCCGCGACGCCAGCGGCCATACCCATGCGCTCGAGAAATTTCCGGCGATTGAAGTAGGCGCGCTCCGGCGTGGCCATGCGCTCGGGCAACTCCCGGCCCTTCGGTATTCTGACGCTGAACAAGTTGGCCTCCGCTGCCGTCATTATCAGCCCGCGCGAAGAAGAATACAATACATCACGGAATTGGGCAGTGGGTCAGTTTGAAATTTGATCGCCGCGTGATAGCAATTGAGCCCCGGCAGGGGCGGCGAGAAAGTAACCCATGCCTCGCGAGGCTGCGGAAAAAATACCTGGAGTAAAGAAGATGCACATGGGTGGGAAGTGTGACATAAAAGAAGTATGCGCGGAGATGAAAACCAACAACCAGCAATGTTCAGTTACGTCAATCTCGACCAGCGAGTACCGGCCCAGCACCACGGCAGAGCGGGAGGCGGCGCTGCAGATGCTGGACGAGATGGGACAGCGGCCGGAGAAAATTCCGCGCACCGGTCCGCGCATCACGCTGGGAGCCGACAAGCTGTATCAGGAGC
>CAMBEY010000329.1 GCA_945865705.1 Candidatus Sulfopaludibacter sp. SbA3 | reverse complement strand
CCCTCTCGGTCGCGGCTCTGTCACATCTTTTATACCGTGCGCCAGCGCTTGCGCATCGCCCACTCCGTGCCCTTCGCCAACAATATCAGCAGCAGCCACAACGGCATGTCCCACAGATCGCGCACTTCCGGCACCGACACGCCAGCGGGCGAATAGGTAAGCTGCTCAGGAAGCTTCTCCGCCTCCGCCAGCGGATAGTACTTTCCGCCGGTCTGCTCGGCCATCCGCGCCAGAAACAGCGCATTCAGTTCCGGGGAGAAATGCTCCACCACGCCATCGGCGCGCTGGAAATATGCCGAACTGGTTCCTATCTGTTTGTCCGCGAGTTTGGCGCTCAACTCCACATTGTAGATGCCCACCGGCGCGGCTTTCATCTCGCCGTAGAAGACCCCATCCTCTTCCACCGAATGAGTCATGAGGACTTCCTGCTTCGAGCCGTCCGGAAAATTCACCGTGGCCACCGCCTCGGCGGCATTGACAGGCTCGAACTGCTCGTCATAGACATGGCCCACCAAACGAACCGTTTCTTCATCGGCGTAGAGCGGCTTCTCCGGCATCACGCTGACGAAGCGCGGCGTCTCAGTCACCATGGAACTGAGCAATTGCCGCCAGAAGAATTCGTGCGAGCGGTCTTCTGAAGGCATCTGCATCTGCCAGCGCCAGGAACTGTCGGTGGCGAACAGCGCCGTGCGACCGCGCCCAAAGCGCTCGGCGATCAGCAGCGGAACCACGTCGCCGCCTTCGTTCACTCCCTCGCCCAGGACAACGGCTCCGGGCTTGGGCTTGCCGGTGGTCTGATAGTTGGTGAGCTGCGGAAGTTTCTCCCAGGCAAGCTGCGCGGCATCATCATCGCTGGTCGTCCCGGTGTTGATCTGAATTTTCTCCATGCCGCGCGCAGTCAGACGAAACTTCGCCGGAAGGCGATGCAGAGTCGAGGTCGCTCCGCGATTATCCAGTTCCACGGGCAGCAGGTCGGCCAACGTGGAGGCCTGATAGCCGCCGTCGGCGAAGGCCATGCGTCCGCCCAGCATTAAGAGTCCGCCGCCGCGCCTACTGACGAATTCGTAGATGCTGCGCTGCTGCTCGGGCGAAAAGAACGATGCCTGAATGCTGCCCAGTATTAAGCCATCATATTGAAACAGTTCCTTCATGCTGGGAATACCGGTGGCCAGCTCCTTGGGATTCTCGATTCCCTGACGATAGAACTTGTTCTGCGAAGTGCGCAGCACGCTGGCGATCTGGAAACTCTTGTCTTCCTCCATCGCCCGGCGCAGGAACTTATATTCCCAGCGCGGCTCACCTTCTATATAGAGGATCTTGGCGACGCGGTCCTGTACCTCCACCACGCGCGACTGCGTGTTGTTCTCCATGATCGGCTCGGGACCGCCCGCGGGCGAGACCACCACGGTGTACTCGCGTATGCCCTTGGTCTCCGGCGTAAAGTTGATGTTGACCGTCTCGATAGGCGAGGGGCCGAACTCCACCGTGCGGCTCTTCAAGAGGCGATTGCCCTCGCGCAACTCCACCTTCGCCTCGCGCCCGATGTAGCCATGCTGGCGCACAGAAACGGCGGCGGTAACGGTCGAACCCGGCAGGGCGGTGCGCGGCAGCACGATGTCGGTTACTTCAATGTCGCGCTCCATCTGGGGATTGCCCACACCCAGCGTGTAGATGGGAATCTTGCGCGCCAGCATCTCCTGCAAATTTTCCGGCGAAGGCTTGCCGGCGTTCTGCGCGCCGTCGGAGACCACCACGACGCCGGCCAGCGGCAGGTGCCGCAACTCACCATAAATCTGTCCCACGGCTTCTTCCACGCGCGAGGACTTGCCTTCGCCTTTGAGGTCAGCGGCGGAGGTCAGTTTGCGAGGTTGATCGGAGAAGGTGTAAGTGCGGACCTGAAATTTTTCGCGCAGCTCGCTTAGTAATGCGCCGTCATCGGCAAAGGTCTGGCGCACCTGCTCGACGCGCGGCGTATCGCCTTCGTCGGTGAGCGCCATGCTGCTGGAGTCATCCACCAGTACGGCCAGCACATTGCGTTGCGGAACTAATGAAGATAAGACCAGCGCCGGCCGCCACAGCAAGAGCAGCAGAATCGCCAGCGTGATCGACTGCGCGCCCCAGACCATCAGCTTGCTGGTAAGCGGGAGACGGGACTTTTGCCGCCACAGGAAATACCCAAGAGCCGCCGCGCCGCCCAGCGCGAGGATGAGCAATAGCCAAACAGGCCAGCCGGAAGCCAGCGTCACCCGCCCGCGCTCGAAGGCGATCGGCGGATACTTAAACAGAAATCGGAAGATGGCCTCGCCCATCCGTGCTCCTCAAGCGCCCGTCAAAACTTTCCCACCTAATCGCTCCACCAACTTGCCGTTGGATGCAATTCTGACCGCAACGGTGGCCGCGCGCAATCCTTTTCTGCGCATCACAGCTCGGCCCCATCGCAGCCTTGCAGAGACTTTCCGCCAATTGTCAAATAGTTTATTGGAATGTAAGAGGGAAATCTTCGCGGGCGAGGTAGGGACAGGCCTCCGGCCTGTCCACCTTTGCATTCGTTTTACGTTAACGCATGAAGCGGCGCGTGTCTTCATCGGTGGCAACGGGCCTCCGGCCCGTTCCATAGGGCAGGCCGGAGGCCTGCCGCTACCTGCTTGCGCTCGACCATTGCCAGTCTTCAGACTTGCGCACGAGGCTGGCCTTTACGGGATTATTCTGGATGTACCGCGCAACATGATCGAACTGACTTTCGTTGCGAATCCAATGGTCAAACGATTCTTCCTGCCAGAATCGGCGCCCGGAGCGATTGAGTATGCGATTGGCCTGCAGCGAGGTGAATCCTTTCAGCCGTCGCGTGATTCGTTCGAGAAGCACACGCGGCGTCCACAGCACATGAACGTGATTGGGCATCACGACATACGCTGATAAGGAATATAGTTTTAGTTGAGTCTCACCGAAGTGCAGCGCATCCACCACCATCTGGGCGACACGCGGATCGCGCAACCAAACCGGCCCGTCGAGCGCGCGGTCCAACCACGCATCAGCGTCTAAGAAGTCATCCGATGGAAATACATCGTCTAAGGTAGTGTGCGAAGTAGC
>CAMBEY010000328.1 GCA_945865705.1 Candidatus Sulfopaludibacter sp. SbA3 | reverse complement strand
TCCAAGACGGAGTCAGCCATTCAGGAAGGGCGACAACTGGAGCAGTGGTACCGCCAAAGCGAGGCCATGCTCCCGTTTTTCCCACTCCAACTGAAAGGCAAATTCCGGCTGCCGAATCAGGCAACCGGCTTTTTCGAGACAGTTTCCATCAACGGCGCTCCACGAAGCGTGATGGGTTGCCGTCAGGATGTCGAACTGGGACGGGTTTCAACTGGCGATGGCGCGCGGCTGCTGCGTGAGTTTGTCCTCGGAAATTTTCAACGGCTAGGCAATTGGAAATATGACGATGGCGCAATGGGGGGATTTACCTTTGAAAAAACGCTGCACCAGATTACCGGCGGAGGGGTCGAGCGCTTCCCCGAAACCAACCGACAAGGCCCTGTCGATTGGAGAGACCTGGGCAGTAAGTACGAATGGGTATTGCTGACCGTCCACATCCACGACTTCGTGATGAAGATGGGGCCGATTGAAAAACGCATTCCCGAATCCGCCTACGTCGTCCCGCATCCGGACTTTGTTCATGTCATCGAAAATCCATCGCCGGAATACGCTCTGGAGGTTTCCATCGGCTATCCGTTCGTGGATGTCGCTCCGCACTCGAATATCTTTGGATTTGGACCGGGCAAGTTTGGCGCAGGAGTGAAGCTGTTCTCATTTTTCCTCACGCACACCGGCGAAGTGCGGGTGCGCATGGTCTTTATTGCCGCGCCACGCTCGCAAAAGGTATTTGATTTTGGCAAGAATATCCCCGATCCCATCTATGGCGGCGCAAAGCTGCTGGGCCTGCTTACGCTGGGCCTGGCCAATCCGCAGGCCGTGCATGACCGCATGGACAAACAGATGCTTTCGCTGCACTGCCAGGTCCATCAAACGCTGATGGATGGCATGGAAAAAGTCTGGATTAAATGGCTGCGCGAGAATTCCTAGATCGAGATCTTGAATCGGAAGCCAAGAATGGAAGGAAGACGCGATGGAACCGAATCCAGCAATGATGGCAGCAATGAGCAAGATGCTGCCGCCCATGACGCGAGCCATCTCCATGCTCATCCCCGGGCGCGACAGCCGCATCGCCGGGCAAAACGCTCAGAACAACGCCGACATCATTCAACTGGTGGCGCACGTCAGCGCGGTGCTGCCTCCGCCGGGCGAGCAGAAGCCGCTGCCGGAGTTGGTGGAGCGCTGCTACGCGCTAGGCACCTTCAAAGCATTGTGGGCCATTGAAGGGCTGGGCCACTGGTACGCGGATTCGGCCTATGCGCGCAAGGAGCCGTGGCGCGATCTGCTGAATGGCCCGCACGCAGCCGGGTTGCCGCCGAAGTGCCTCACCATGATGCACGCCGGAATCGGCATGTCATTCGCCAAGCACACATTGCATTCGCTGAAGGCCACCAGCCCGCGCGCCGATATTCGCAAAGCGGTCGAAACCATTGCCGAGCTGTGTCGCAGTAACTCCGCGCCTGGATACACATTGGCGGCGATTGAGTCACTCGGCCTGGCCTCGCGCTTCCTTCACGGCGCGGCGATGGTGCAGGCCATTGACCGCGAACTTTTGGTGATTGACGCGGCGCTGACTGGCTTTCTGTGGCACGGCGCGGGCCGCGCCATGTATTTCTCTCCGCCCAACTTCATGCCGGGTTGGAAGACGCCTTGGCGCGCGCTGGCCATGACTCGTAGCGAGCCGCCGCACGAAATGGGCCAGCGCAGCGCCGCAGCAGGTTTCGCCTGGGCCATCACATTGGTCAACATGCGCAACCCAGAGATTGTCGAAACGCTGCTGGCTTATCACGGCGAAGAACTCGCGCGCGACGACGCCTTCGCCAACGGTGTCATGTCCGCGCTCATCATGCGCTATGACATTTCGCCCGACGACGCCACGCTGACCGCCTATCGTCAGCATCGCCCACCCGCTTCCAAAGGGAAAATCGTGGAGTTATGGGATCGGCTCGTGCATCAGCCGGGCGAGGAAGCTTTGCAGAAAATGTATCCCGTGCTCAAGCAGAGCAACCGCATTGACCGGGTTTTCAGATACCAAGACCTGCCAGCCATTACGGGCCAAAGTTAGAAATCATGATGGAGTGACCTGGAAGAATTCGCATTCCGTTCGAGAGTGTAGTAAATTTACAATCATGGAACGCAGCGACGGGCAAGCCATCAAAATCTCTCCGAAAGTCATTCAACGGGGAGGCGGCGTTGTGGTGCTTCCGATCAAGGAGTATCAGAAGTTGCTGGCCAGCGCGGTGCCCACATATTACCTAAAGGGCAAAGCCGCCAGTCAGCTTGACCGGCTTGTCGCCAACGGATTGAACGCACACCGAAGCGGGAAGTCCAAAGCCATACGATCATTGTCAGACTTGGATACTCACAGCTAACGAGTCAATATCTCACCCCATGCAGATCGAGACCGTTCGGGTTACAAACTTATTTGAAAAACATTACCGGAAACTGCCGAAGCGGGTGAAACAAGAAGCCCAGAAAAAAGAGGGCCTCTTTCGCAATTATCCGTTTGACCCAGTCCTCAAGACACACAAACTCCACGGAGCCAAAAGCGAAGCTTACGCTTTTTGGATCAATTATTCCTACCGCATCAAATTCATTTTCCTGGACCCCGCAACGGTCTTGTACCTGGATGTAGGCAAGCACGACATCTACTCATAACAACGCCGCACGAGTCCTCCGCTTGAATCAGCCAGAAAATTCCCAACAAGCGAATCTACTCAATCGCTCCGACCGGATTCAGTTGAAATGGCGGGAGACAGCCGCGCTGGCGCGCTAAGGCGATCTCCCGCTGCGCGGCGGCAATTAGTTTTTCAGCTTGCGCGTGCGGCGCGGGAAGCGTTTCGAGAAAGCCGGGCCAGCACCATTCCCAAAACATCAGCGCGTAGGTCAACCCGGCCTTGAATGCGGCGAGCAACTCCGGATCGTGAATATTCCCGCCCGTACCCAAAACCACTTCGAGGTCCTCGTGATTCACCATCGCATATCCGAAAGCCATGCCCTGCACCGCCGCGCGGGGATCGAGAAATGTCCGGGCCTGAATATTGCGCAAGGCTTCGTCGATGTGTTTGCTGTTGAAGTAGAGCAGTCGCCCGTAGCCGT
>CAMBEY010000327.1 GCA_945865705.1 Candidatus Sulfopaludibacter sp. SbA3 | reverse complement strand
AACATGGGCACCAATCCGATTACCCACGACCGGGTTTTTGATTTCCAATACATCAAATACGTATTGACGGTGATGTTTACCTGCGGGCTGTATGACTATGCCGGGGGCTGGGCCTATGAAGTGGGTCTGCCGGCAAAGAGCGGCGTGGCCGGCGGCATTTTCGGCGTGGTCAATCGCCAACTCGGCATTAGCGTCTACTCCCCAAGGCTGGATGCGCAGGGCAATAGCGTCCGCGGCATCCTGGCCTGCAAGGAACTGGCGAAGCACTTTGGATTGCACGCATTTGAGTTCACCAACGTAGGATCAAGTTTTGCGCAGTGGTTGCTTTAAAACTTCAAACGCGTGCTCCGGGCTTCATTCCGCAACTTTATAAAGTAGAATCATCGAAATGTCTGAAGGTCTCCAACTCGAAGATACCTACCTCGAAGTCATTTCGCCGGACGGCTCGCGCACGCGTGTTCCTCTGCAGCAGACACCATTCCTGGTCGGACGCGGCGAGGAGGGCAACCATTTAGCTCTGGATGACAAGCGCATCTCGCGGCGCTGCGCCTCGATTGTCGCCGAGGGCGGGCGCTTCGCTATTGAAGATCGCGGCCATCGCCTGGGCGTTTTCGTCAACGATGAGAAGATCACTAGTCGAGTCCTTGAAGATAATGATGTCATCACCTTTGGCCTGCAGGACTCCGTCCAAGTTGTATTTTGTTCTTCCCGCGCTGATACGGTGGCGATCCAGAACCTGGTCTCGCGGATGGAGACCGCGGTCATGGAAGATCCGCTTACCGGCGGCTTGAATAAACTGAGTCTGCTGCTGGAAGCCACCAGCCTGCCGCACTCCCAGCTTCCGATTGAAGCCGTCCTGCACGCCATGCTGGACCGCGCCATCACCATCATCAATGCGGACCGCGGACTCCTGTTTGAAGTCGATGCCACGGGCGCTCTGCGGCCCTGGCTGGCGCGGCGCAAGGGATCAACCAACATCCCGCCGGAAGACTTCTCGCCGAGCCAGACCGCGGTGAATCTGGCGCTCCAGAAGCATTGCGGAGTGATCACAGAAGACGTCCACAAATCCGAGGGGATCTACGATTCCTCGCAAAGCATCATCACGCAACGCCTGCGCGCGGTGGTGGCGGTTCCGCTTTACGCCATGCCGCGCGCCAACACGGATGCGTCCATCCTGCGCGCCCGGCGCGGCGAATTTCTGGGCATGCTCTATCTCGATTCGCAGCGGCCCGCGGCGTTTTCCAAGCTGGATCGCCAGATTCTGGATGCCATCGCCATCGAGAGCGCCAGCATCCTGGACAACGCCCGCCTGGTGAAGCGTGAACTGGATCGCCAGCGCTACGAGCAGGAGCTGAACATCGCGCGGGACATTCAGCAGGCTCTGCTCCCGCGTGAAATTCACGACTACCCGCACGTTGCCTTTCGCGGAATCAACACGCCCTGCCATGCTGTGGGCGGGGACTACTTCGACGTGTTTCCAATCGATGACCGACGCACGGCCTGCCTGATCGCCGACGTGGCTGGGAAGGGCCTGGGCGCCGCGCTCTTGACGACCATGCTGCAAGGCGCGTTGTCGGGATTGACCCTGGGGATCGAGCCTTCCCGGGTCTTTCAACACATCAACACCTTCCTGTGTGACCACGCCGAGGTGGGTCGCTATGCCACGATGTTCTACGCCACGCTCGACGTGGACGGGAATCTTGAGTATCTGAATGCGGGCCATCTCCCGCCGCTGCTGTTGCGCGGCGCGACGGCCAGCGAGTTGTTCACCGAGGGGTCGTTTCCCATTGGGCTGGTCCCGGAAGCGCAATACACCGTCGCGCGAGCCAGGTTGCAGCCGGGCGACACCATGGTATTGTTCAGCGACGGAGTTACCGAGGCCGCCAATCTTCGTGATGATCTGTTCGGCGTGGCTCGCCTGCAGGACATTCTTGCCGGTCAGCAGGCCCTTCCGCTGGATCAGTTGCAGGACAGAATTCTCGCAGCCGTCGAGCAGTTCACCGAGGGAGCAAGCCCGTCCGATGACCTGACGCTCCTGCTCGTTCGCTACCGGCCAGCCCTCGGATAAGTCAACAGGCTGTAACACTCTCGTTCACCAAGCCGTGATAAAATGGCGACATTCTAACTATGGATAGCCCCAAGAAAATCGGTCGCTACGAAATCATTGAGGAACTGGGCCGCGGCGCCATGGGCGTCGTGTACCGGGCCAAGGATCCGTCCATGGATCGCGTGGTGGCGCTGAAGACCATCATCTCGGTCGCGCTTGATGGCCCACAGGGCAAGGAGTTTCGCGAACGCTTCTTCCGCGAGGCGCGCACCGCGGGGGCCTTGGCGCATCCGGGGATCGTGGCCATGTTTGACGTGGGTGAGCATGAAGGCACGCCCTTCCTGGTGATGGAGTTCATTGCCGGACCAACGCTCGCCGATTACGCCAGGACTCGGGACCGCCTGAAGCCGGATCGCATCTGTGAGTTCGGCGGCCAGATCGCCGAAGCCCTCGGCTATGCCCATCATCACGGAGTGGTGCACAGGGATATCAAGCCAGCCAACATTCTGATGACTTCCGGGCAGGTCTCCGGCATCGAGCGTCCGAAGATCACCGATTTCGGAGTGGCCAAGCTCGCCGAAGGCCATACCACGCTGACCGGCCAGATGGTGGGCACGCCCGCCTACATGCCGCCCGAGCAATTCACCGGAGCACCCATCGACGGCCGCTCCGATATCTTTTCACTCGGCGTCCTTCTCTATTGGCTGGCCACGGGAGAACAGCCGTTCCCCGGCGAGAGCATCACGGCGGTATCTTACAAGATTGTGCAGACGGACCCGGTGCCGCCTCGCAAATTGAATCCTTCCGTGTCCTCGCGGATGGAAAGCATCATTCTCAAATGCCTGGCCAAAAATCCCGATGAACGTTTTCAGACCGCGGAGGAGCTGGCCCGGGAACTTTCCGAGGCGCGCAAGCCGGCCAAGCAAGATGCTGCGTCGGTCGCGGTGGCGGATTCCAAATTCGATCCGGATGCCACTATAGTTGAAGTGAAGCCCGCGCGCATTCCCCCGCAAGGGCGCGCCGCTTCTGCAACGCCGGCGGCAAAGGTTTCACCTGATGCCCGGC
>CAMBEY010000326.1 GCA_945865705.1 Candidatus Sulfopaludibacter sp. SbA3 | reverse complement strand
GTTTGGGTCGGGATCACCCTGTGCGTCGCCTTCCTGAACTGGAAAAAAGTTGTGCCGGAATTGTTGAGAATTAAGCAGGGCCTGTCGAATGCTCTGCAT
Source organism: Candidatus Sulfopaludibacter sp. SbA3 (assembly GCA_945865705.1). GTDB lineage: Bacteria > Acidobacteriota > Terriglobia > 2-12-FULL-54-10 > 2-12-FULL-54-10 > SHUM01. The sequence continues at coordinate 3,036 of CAMBEY010000326.1, read as the reverse complement.
TGGGTTCCACGCCTGGAGCCGTTGCTGCAGGCGGAGATCGCGGGCGGCCTGGTTATACTGGGCGCGGTTGCGTTGCTAACGAACATGCCTCCGGCCTCGGCCGCAGGGCAGGGCGGAACGCTGGAGCTGCGGCAGCAGGCAGGGGACTACACCGTCAGCCTGCGTCTTGATCCCGCGCAGATGGGCCGCAACATGGCTTGGATTACCTTGCTGGATGGAGAGGGAGCGGTTCGCAGCGACGCGAAACGTCTGACCGTTTATCTGCGTTCACTGGAAATGGATATGGGGCTGACCACGGCCATGGCAACGGTACAGCCGGATGGAAGCTATCAGGCAGAGGTGGTTCTTACGATGGCGGGTCGCTGGTCGATCACCGTGGAAGTTGCTCCCGCTGATGGCGACTCTTTCGTGGCCGAGTTTCGCGCCGGAATTTGACGCTGGCTGGTTGTTGAACTTTTATTAGAGGCGATTGCACAGCCTTCATGGAGTACCGTTACGGCACGGTTGAAACCGTGCCCTTACATTGCGGTCAAACAGGTTGTGCAATAGCATCAGGGCAGTTGTAATTCGGAATAAGGAATTCGGAATTTGGAATAAGGAGATTGCATGAAATTCTATTCAGAGCGCGTGAGATCGTTTCCGCGGTACGCACTTGGAATGGCTGCCCTAATCAGTCTGCTGGGGATTGTCTCGCCGCTGCGCGCGCACGTTACACTGCGTCCCGCGCAGCCGCTGGTGCCGGGCGGTTACGTGACCGTCAACTTGAACGTGCCGTCGGAGCGCCACGTGGGAACGGTGTCGGTGACACTGGAGGTTCCCGATGCGTTTCTGAACGCCGGTGGGCGCCTCAGTCGCGTGGAGTTTCCCGCTGGGTGGGAGGTGAAGTTCGACAAGCAGAACAAGCCCGGCGAGGTCTATCAGCAGGAGCTGACCGCGCGCAGTGAGCGCGAGCCGGCGCCCGGTGCCGCAAGCGGTGGAACCCAGACGCCGGAGCAGTTGCAGGAGGAGCAGGCCATGGACGAGGCGCGCAAGCTGTGGATCAAGCGCGTGACTTTTTCCGGCGGCAATATTCCCGCCGACGGCTTCAAGAATTTCCTGCTGAGTTTTCAGATGCCGAAGCAGTCCGGAACTTTTCGTTTTCCCGCTACGCAGGTTTACGAGGACGGCAAGGAAGTTGTCTGGGCGGAACTCGTCGAGGGGGCCGAGCGGCCCGCGCCCGCGCTTTCGGTTGCGGCGCCCGAAACCCGCTCCATGCTGGAAGGTCCATGGCCATTGGTCGCCGGCGGTTTCCTGTTGCTGGCTATTGGCTGGATCATGGGGCGCAGCCGCGCGAAGCACGCGTAGATCAGAGCCCCGACGATGGATCGTTTGACTTGCCCCCTGCAATCGAGTTAGATAATAACTTCGACCCGCAAAATATTTTCGCGGAGCGGCAAAGCAAATCGAGATGGGAGAACTCAAAATGCGAATGACAATTATGTTCACACGGCACGCGAGAAATCGGGCAGGGAATTGCAGTCGGACGTTTTTCGCCGTCCTCTGTTTGTTGGCGGCAAGCAGCCTGGCCTCGGCTCAGGAGGAAGCGGTCCGGCGGCCGGACCGCGTGGTGCCCACCAAGCCGTTCCAGATTATCGGCAATGTGTATTACGTCGGGCAGACGAACAATGCGATCCCCGGCTCCGACGATGCGTCCTTTCTGATCACCACGCGCGACGGGCACATTCTGCTCGATACCAGCGAGGAGGAGATGCTGCCGCAGCTTCGCGCCAACATCGAGAAGCTCGGCTTCAAGCTGGCCGACATCAAATACTTGATTCACAGCCACTCGCATTCCGACCACGTGGCCGGCGACGCCGACTTCAAGAAGATGGTTCCGGGCCTGAAGCTGGTGGCCAGCGCGCTGGATGCCGAGGTGATTGAAAGCGGCGGCAAGGCCGACTTCGATACCTCGCGCGCGCAATTCAAGCCCGCCAAGGTGGATCGCATAATTAAGGATGGCGAAAAGCTGGAGTTGGGCGGCGTCTCGATGGTCGCGCGCGTAACGGCGGGCCATACCAAGGGCTGCACGACATGGACCACGGTGGTGGAGGATGCGGGGCGCAAGCTGAATGCGGTGTTCGTGTGCAGCGCGCGGATATCGGAAGGGATGAATTTAGTTAATAACCCACGCTATCCCGCCATCGCGGCGGATTTCCGCAAGACTTTTGCCACGCTGAAGGAATTGCCAGTGGATGTGTTCTTCGCCTCCCACGCTTTTTTCTTCAACATGGTTGGAAAGGCCAAGATGCTGGAGAGCAAGCCGAAGCAGAATCCCTTCATCGACCCGCAGGGCTTCAAGGACTTCGTCACTTTAAATGAGAAAAACTTTTTGACTGAGTACCAGAAGCAGGGCGGCAAGTAACAGGCGGGTGACAGTGTCGCGCGCAACAGAGCCGCGACCGTTAGGGAGCGGGGGTTGGCTTCGGAGCGACAGGCGGAAAAGGTTAATACCACCCCCCGCTCCCTAACAGTCGCGGCACTGTCACGCGTCGCGGCTCGGTGCGCTATTTCTTCACGCCGCCGCGCAAGTAGGCGTCATCATTGGTCAGCCAGTCCTGGCGGATGGGTGAGAAGATGTCGAGGGCGCGGCAGTCTTCCACTGCCTCGGCGCTATGCGGAATGTTTGACGGGATGATGAGCGCCTCGCCCGCACGAACCATCTGCGGCTCTCCGGCCACCACGAATCGCAGCACGCCTTCCAGCACATAACTGATCTGTTCGCTCTCGTGTGAATGCTCCGGCACGGCAGCGCCCTTCTTCAGGACAAACTGCGCCACGGTAATCTTTTCACCGGTGAGGTAGCGGCGCGCGATGCCGTCGCCGAGTGTTTCCAGCGGCAGTGAGTCCCATGGAATCAGTTTCATTGTGTGCTCTGGTTGTGGTTTGCTCTGGTTGAGAGATTAATTAATAGTCGTGAGAGTAATTAATATTTGATCTGCCAGTTGCCGTCCGGCGTGCGCACGCGATGTTCCTTGTGGCAGCCTTCGCAGTTGGCCC
>CAMBEY010000325.1 GCA_945865705.1 Candidatus Sulfopaludibacter sp. SbA3 | reverse complement strand
AGTTCGCTGACGGCTTTGGCGACTGTCGCGGCGGGGATGCGGCCGCACTTCGACAGTTCGTGCAGGGTGGAGAGGGTGATGGACTCGGCGTCCACTTCGAAGTGGCGGCGCAGGTGCTGGCGATTGTCGCTGCGACCGAAGCCGTCGGTGCCGAGCGAATGCAGGCGCTGGCCCAGCCACGGCGAGATCTGGTCAGGGACGATCTTCATGTAATCGGTCGCGGCGATGATGGGGCCATCGGTGCCGTCGAGCACCGTGTTGACGTAGGGGCGGCGCGGCGTCTCGGTGGGATGCAGCAGATTCCAGCGCTCGCAGTCGAGCGCATCGCGGCGCAGCAGATTGAAGCTCGTTGCGCTCCAGACATCCGCCGACACGCCGTACTTCTCTGACAATATCTGTTGCGCGCGTAGCGCCTCACGCAGGATGGGACCGCTGCCCAGCAGTTGCACGCGCAGCGGGCTTCCCTTCTTCGCCACGGCGTCATCGTCAGTCGCGGATGGCGCCGCGCGGAATTTATACAGCCCGCGCAGGATGCCCTCGCGCACCGCGTCCTGCCCGCCAGGCTGATCGGCCGGCATGGGCGGCATGGCGTAGTTCTCGTTGTACATGGTGATGTAGTAGAAAATATCTTCCTGCTCGACGTACATGCACCGGATGCCGTCTTCCACGATGACCGCCGTCTCGTAGGCGAACGCCGGATCGTATATCTGGCAGGTGGGCACGGAGCTAGCGAGCACCGGAGTGTGGCCATCCTGATGCTGCAAACCCTCGCCCGCGAGTGTGGTGCGGCCCGCCGTGCCGCCCATCATGAAGCCCTTGGCGCGGGTGTCGGCGGCGGCCCAGATCAAGTCACCGATGCGCTGAAATCCGAACATCGAGTAGTAGGAGAAAAACGGAATGGTGTTGATGCCGTGCGTGGCGTAGGCCGTGCCGGCGGCGATGAACGAAGCCATCGACCCGGCCTCGGTGATGCCCTCTTCCAGAATCTGCCCGTTCTTGGCCTCGCGGTAATAAAGATAAACGTCGGAATCGACCGGCTCGCAGAGCTGGCCCTGGCTGGCGTAGATGCCCACGGAGCGAAACAGTGAATCCATGCCGAAGGTGCGCGCCTCGTCGGGGATGATGGGCACGATGAGCTTGCCCACGTTGGGATCGCGCAGCAGCAGCGTCAGCACGCGCACGAAGGCCATGGTGGTGGAAACTTCACGACCGCCCGAGCCTTCCGTGAATTCCTTGAACGTCTCGGCGGCGGGCGCGGTGATGGGCGTGGCGCGGACCTTGCGCTCGGGTAGGTAGCCGCCCAGCGCCTTGCGCCGCTCGTGCAGATACTTGATCTCATCGGTCTCGTCCGACGGCCGGTAGAAGGGCGTGTCTTCAATGTGCTGCTCAGAGATGGGAATGTCGAAGCGCGAACGAAACTCCTTCAACTCCTCTTCATTCATCTTCTTTTGCTGATGGGTAATGTTGCGGCCTTCGCCGGCCTCGCCGAGGCCGTAGCCCTTTATGGTCTTGGCTAATATGACGGTCGGCGATCCGGTATGCTCGATGGCATTCTTGTACGCCGCGTAAACTTTTTCGGGATCGTGTCCGCCGCGGCGCAGCCGCTTGAGCTGCTCATCGCTCAGGAACTTCACCATCTCGGTCAGCTCGGGATTTTTGCCGAAGAAATGCTCACGCGTGTAGCTGCCCGGCCGCACCGCGTAATTTTGATAGTCGCCGTCCACGGCCTCTTCCATGCGCCTTTGCAGCAAACCATCGGTATCGGCGGCGAGCAGCGGGTCCCAGTCATTGCCCCACACGACTTTGATCACGTGCCAGCCAGCGCCGCGAAACGCGGCCTCGAGTTCCTGAATGACTTTGCCGTTGCCGCGCACAGGACCATCGAGCCGCTGCAAATTGCAGTTGACGACGAAAATCAGATTGTCGAGTTTTTCGCGCGCGGCCAATGTGAGCGCGCCCATGGACTCCGGCTCGTCCGTCTCGCCGTCGCCGAGGTAGGCCCACACCTTGCGATCGCCGCAACTGTGCAGCCCTCGATTTTCAAGATAACGGTTGAAGCGCGCCTGATAAATTGCCGCGATGGGTCCGATGCCCATTGACACAGTGGGAAACTGCCAGAAGTTGGGCATCAGCCAGGGATGCGGATACGAACTCAGCCCCGGTGTGGCACGCAACTCGTGGCGAAAATTTTCCAGATGCGAAACGTCCAGGCGACCTTCCAGAAACGCGCGCGCATAGATGCCCGGCGAGGCATGGCCCTGGAAGTAAACCAGATCGCCGCACCCCTCCGCATTGCAGGCATGAAAGAAATGATTGAAGCCGACTTCAAGCAACGTCGCGAGCGACGCGTACGTAGAGATGTGTCCGCCGATGCCGGCGTCCTCTTTATTGGCGCGCACCACCATGGCCAGCGCGTTCCAGCGGATCAAACTTTTTATGCGGCGCTCCAGTTTGCGATTGCCTGGATAGGCCGGCTGATGGTCGCGACGGATGGTGTTGACGTAAGGGGTGTTGGTGGCGAACTGGCGCGAGTAACCCTGATGACTCCAGAAACCGAGCAGGCTGGAGAGAATCTGCTGCACCGCTTCGGGACCTTCATCATCAAGGACTTCCTTGAGCGACTCGACCCACTCGTGCAGCTCTTCCCGGCTCAACTGCGACTTGGCTTCTGAAATGCGGGCCGAAATCAATTGTTCATCTGACATGGAGCGAGCCACCTCCGGGTGAGTCTTGCGGACAGAGTTGCGAACGATCAAGCGGTCATCGCCTCGGCCGGACAATCTCCCTGCCGGACGATTTTAGCGGCTTGGCGCCGCATTCGGATCGTAGAAATATCCCGTGCGCGTGCGGGCGGTCAGATTGCCATGCGGCTTGGACGCCGCCGCCACCTTCACGGCGCGAAAGCCGCGCGGCGTGCCGGCTGGCACCTGATAGCCGAGCACGTACTGATTGCGAATGTCATGCGCGATGGCCTGGCCGAGCAACTGCACCTGCTCCACGCTCCGCGGGAAGTAGGCGACTCCGCCGGTAACCTTGGCCGCCTCGGAGAGGAATTTCTCCGCGTTGCGCCGCCGCCCGCCGGTTTCCTGGCTCAGCAATCCGATGGTATAAACCGTCACATCGGACTTTTGCAGCAAAGCCAGTCGTGGCG
>CAMBEY010000324.1 GCA_945865705.1 Candidatus Sulfopaludibacter sp. SbA3 | reverse complement strand
GGAGGCCATCGAACAATCCAACCTCCGTCTGGTGGCCATGGAAGAGCGTATGGGAAATCTCGACCGCGAACTGGCACAAATAAAGCAGTCGGGTATGGATGAAGCGCGCCTGGAACGAGCTCGCATCGAGAAGGAAGCCGAAACCGAAGCGACCAAGATTCTGGCCAACGCCAGCATGGAGATGGAGTCCGCGGTGAAAGCTGCTCGCCAGGAATTGCAGGGCTTCGCTTCAGAGCTAGCGCTCAATGTGGCCGAAAAGAAGATCAAGGAATCCCTCACCCCGCAATCTGAGAAGCTGATCCTAAACTCGTTCATTGACCGGCTGGCCAACTCCTCGACTGGCACCAATGACGCCGGTGATGGCGGGAGGAAGAATTAGACAATGCCTTCCGCAGCAGCATTTCGCTACGCGCGCGCGCTAGTGGACGTGGTAACCACTCCCGGAGCCGCCGACCCCAAGAAAATTACGGCCGAGTTGAAACAGTTTGAAACGCTGATGAGCGACAACGCCGAGTTGCGTATTTTGTGCGCCACGCCAGCCATCGCCTCGTCCAGCAAGCACGCCGTGATTGACCAGATCGCCACGGCGGCAGGTCTCTCTGCAACCACCCGGAACTTTATCAAAGTGGTTCTGGACCGCGACCGCATCAGCATCCTGCCCGAAGTGATCGATGGCTTTGAGACGCTGCTCAACGAGCGGCTGGGCATCGCCGTCGCGGAGATAACTTCGGCCCGCGCTTTGGATGACACCGAAAAAACAAACTTGCAAAGCGCCCTGAAAACACGCACCGGCAGGCAAGTGCAGGTTACGTATTCGCAGGACCCCAGCCTGATTGCGGGCGTGGTGGCGCGCATTGGCAGCACGGTCTATGACGGCTCGGTGCGCGGACAGCTCGACCGATTGCGCGCGGAGCTGAGCGGGCGCGCGTGACAGTGCCGCGCGCGGCACTGTTCGCGCTAAACGATTTTTCGGGATTTTCTTCAGGAGCAACTTACCATGGCACAGATTAAAGCGGACGAGATCAGCAAGATTATCCGCCAGCAGATTGAGAACTTCGACACCGCCATGAACGTCTCCGAGACTGGCTCGGTCATCTCGGTGGGCGACGGCATCGCGCGCATCTACGGCCTCGGCAAGGTCATGTCGGGCGAGTTGGTCTCGCTGCCACACGGCGTGGCCGGCATCGCCATGAACCTGGAAGAAGATCAGGTCGGCTGCGTGCTGCTGGGCGACTACACGGAGATTAAAGAAGGCGACTCGGTGCAACGCACCGGGAAGATCATGTCGATTCCGGTCGGCGAAGCCATGCTGGGCCGCGTAGTCAACGCGCTGGGCATTCCCATTGACGGCAAAGGCCCCATCATCACCGAAAAGTTCAATCCCATCGAGCGCATCGCGCCCGGCATCGTGGATCGTCAGCCGGTGAAAGAGCCGATGCAGACGGGCCTGAAAGCCATCGACGCCATGATCCCCATCGGCCGCGGACAGCGCGAGCTGATCATCGGCGACCGCCAGACGGGCAAGACCGCTGTGGCGCTGGACACCATCATCAACCAAAAAGGTGGAGACGTAATCGCCATCTACGTGGCCATCGGGCAGAAACGCTCGACGGTCGCGCAGGTGGTCAAGACGCTCGAAGAGTACGGCGCGATGGACTACACCATCATCGTCTCGGCCTCCGCCAGCGACCCGGCGCCGATGCAGTATCTGGCTCCCTACTCCGGCGCGGCCATCGGCGAATATTTCCGCGATAGCGGACGCCACGCACTGAATATTTACGACGATCTCTCGAAGCACGCCGCGGCGTACCGCGAAATTTCGCTGCTGCTGCGCCGTCCGCCCGGTCGCGAGGCCTATCCCGGCGACGTGTTCTATCTCCACTCGCGACTCCTCGAGCGCGCGTCCAAGCTGAGCGCGGAGCGCGGCGGCGGCTCGCTGACCTCGCTGCCCATCATCGAAACGCAGGCTGGCGACGTGTCGGCCTACATTCCGACCAATGTGATCTCCATCACCGATGGACAAATTTATCTGGAAGCTGACTTGTTCAACTCCGGCAACCGCCCGGCCATCAACGTGGGACTCTCCGTCTCGCGCGTCGGCGGCAACGCGCAGATCAAGGCCATGAAGCAGGTGGCTGGAACGTTGCGCCTCGATCTTGCTCAGTATCGCGAGCTGGCGGCGTTCGCGCAGTTCGGCTCCGATCTCGACAAGGCCACGCAGGGACAGCTCAACCGTGGTCGTCGCCTCGTCGAATTACTCAAGCAGGATCAGTATGTCCCGCTGCCGGTGGCCAAGCAGGTGCTCGCCGTCTTCGCCGGCACCAACGGCTTCGTGGACGAAATCCCGGTGGAGGATGTCCGCCGTTTTGAAGCCGGCCTATACCGCCACGTGGATAACACCGCGCCATCGCTGTGGCAGAAGGTCGCCACCAAGAAGACCATCGACGATGAAATTAAGGCCGAGTTTACGCGACTGATAACCGAGTTTAAGCAGCGATTCCTGGCCGAAAGCGCCTCCCCGGTGGCGAAGTAACGGTGCGCGTTAACCGTGCCGCGCGTAAGCAAGCGGGCCGATGGAACGATCAGGCAACTTTTGGCAAGCAATTTTTGTAGACTGTAAGAAGGTTGATCGGAACAAAACGAAATGCCCAGTTTGATTGACATGCGTCGGCGCATCCGCTCGGTGCGCAACACGCAGCAGATCACCAAAGCGATGAAGATGATCTCGGCGGCGCGTCTGCGCAAGGCGCAGGAGCGCGCCTTCAACGCGCGGCCCTACTCGGGCCTGCTGCGCGAAGTGCTGGCGAGCCTGGCCAGCCGCTCCGAGAATATCCAGCATCCTCTGCTGACCGAGCGTCCGCAGGAGCGCATCACCGTGCTGGTGCTTACCGGCGACCGCGGACTATGCGGCGGATTCAACACCAACATCCTGCGCGCCGCCGAGCGTTTTCTCGCCGAGCACTCCGACAAACAGATTGACGTGATTCCCATCGGGCGCAAGGGCCGCGACTATCTGCGCCGCCGCGTGACCCTCAGGCAGGAATACACGGGCATCTACGCCAAGCTAGCCTACAGCGACGCCAAAACCATCGCCGGCCAGTTGATCTCGGCATACTCCGAAGGCAAGACCGACGGCGTATACGTAATCTACAACGAGTTCAAAA
>CAMBEY010000323.1 GCA_945865705.1 Candidatus Sulfopaludibacter sp. SbA3 | reverse complement strand
ACCCAATACAGACCACCGCCCTGACCGGGCCGGACATCTGTCAGAAACTGGCGCCGCAACCCTACGCAAGAATACGATGTACTGGCGCAACGACCCAAGTCGCTGGATACGGACTCGAATTCCTATTATCCGAGGTCAACCCCTTTCGGGGTTGATACCACTTTGGGGTGTGGTCCGTAGGTTTCATCTACGGCTATTCACGGTGTTGCCCTCCGGGCAACCGCAGCAATCCGCTTCACCCTCAACAGACTCACTCACGTTGCCAGACTCACGACGCAACACTTACCCCTCAAGACTAACTATTAATTCCAGACTCACTACTTCGCACTTACTACTCCAGACTCACTACTCATAACTCACTATTCTCAACTTACTACTATTAACTTTCCAAAACCCCGTGACTACTCCCAACTCACTTTTATCAACTCACTTCTCACTTAACAGCTTGTTGAAAAAGTGTTTTAGTTGTCATTCCGAGCGCAGCGAGTAATCTGCTTTTGCGGATCGCGCTGTTGAAAATAAAGCAGATTCCTCAGCCCGGCTAAGAGCGCCGAGCTTCGGAATGACAATTCAAAGGCTTTTATCAGTAAGCTGCTACGCGCCCGCCGACGGAACCTCGGTGTTTGGTAGTTTGGTGAAACTGGAAATTTTGGTCTGTCGGGTGGAACCGCGAGCACTGTCAGGAACGATAATTTGGATTCCTTTGGAGAGCAGCGCAACGGGAATGGATGGCAAAAGCTGGGCTGAGGTCGTCCTGAATTGTGATCCAGAAACCTCGAATCCCCAGTTTGTCAATCTGGTCAGAGTGGTCAGAACCGTGAAAGTGTGTAGATTGTGCGCTGTGGATTCTTTGGATAATTTGCCAGGGTATCCCGCCGCGCGCAAACAGCGAATAAAAAGCAAATGTCTCCAGCGGGAAGCGAGGCGCACGCTACTGGTTTGGTTGCTCAGATTTCTCGGCGGCCTTGGCCTCGCGCTTGGCGGTTTCTTCCTGCTCTTCGCGGAGGAGTCGCTCCAGGTCCTTCAGCTTCCCGCGAAACTCCGCCGTTGCCCGTCCCGCCTCGTTGGCGTCGCGGATCACGGTGGGAGTCAGCAGCACGATCAGCTCCGTGCGGTGCGAGGAGATAGCGGTGTTGCCAAACAACGCGCCGAGGTAAGGGATGTCGCCGAGCAGAGGGACGCGAGTCTTGGTGATGCCGCGGTCCTCCTGAATGATTCCGCCGAGCGCGATGGTCTCGCCGTCGCCGACCACCACCTGCGTGGAGATGGAGCGCTTCTGGATGCTCGGCGATTGGATGCCTCCAGCCGATGGCGGAAGCGGCGCGCTGACCTCCTGTTGAATCTTGAGATTCACCAGGCCCGAAGAGTTGATCCGCGGCGTGATGCTGAGTAATACGCCGGTATCGCGGCTTTGAATGGTATTGGTGAACAGGCTGTTGCCGCCGGACTGTGCGCCGCCGGCGAGCGCCTGCGAAGTCAGCGTGGGAACCTCCGTGCCCACATTGATGCTGGCCATGAGATTGTCGCTGGCCAATATCGACGGGGCTGAAATGATCCTCGCCTGGCTACGGCTCTCAGCCGCGTTGAGGAAGAAAAGCAGCTCGCGCGTCCGGCCCACTAGCGTTCCCACCGTGGCGTTGAGCGCGGAATTGGCAAAGCTTCCCTGAACTTTTCTCTCGCCACCGGGCACATTCGGAGTCGCGCCTTGCTTCTGCAGGAAGGCCGACACGCCAGCCGACAGATCACCGGTCAGAGCCACTTCGTAGACCTTGGCTTCGATCATCACTTGACGCGGCACGATATCGAGGTCGCGCAAGGTGCGGCGGATTTCTTCATACTCCTGCGCCGTGGCCTGGATCAGCAACTGGTTGTTGATCGTATCGGGGACGATGCGAATGTGCGTCTGGTCGCGCGGGCCAGCGCTGGAACTGGCCATTGCAGAGGGACTCAGCGCGGGCTGGGCCATCGGCGTTGCAGCCGCAACCATGCCTGACGCTCCCGATGCGCTGCCAAATGGAGGTTGGCCAGGACCGGTCTGGCCAAGGCTGGTTCCCAGCAGTAAACTCGACAGCACGCTCGCAATGTCTTCCGCCCTTCCATTCTCGACCTTATAAATAAAGGTTCTCACACCCGCCTGAGCGGTGGGCTGGTCCAGCTTCTCCAACCACTTCTCGATCTCGGTATAGGCGCTGGCATTCGCCGTAACCGCCAGAATTGCATTCACCCGATCAATGGGAACAAAGCGTACCGCGGAGGTTCCGCCTGAAAGACCATAGGCCGAGAAAACTTCCTTCAATTCAGCCGCCAGCTTATCCGCCTGACTGTGCTTGATGGGGTAGAGCCGCGCGCGCTGGTCGGTGAATACTTCGGTATCGAACTGCCCGATCAGCTCGAGCAATCGGCTCATGCTGCGGCTAGAATCCGTGACGATCAGGATGTTGCCTCCGTCATGACTGAACAGGTGCCCGCCCTCGGAGAGAAACGGTGTGAGGATTTTGGTCATGTCCGTCGCAGCCACATACTTTAAGGGAATGATGTTCATGACCACACGGTCATCAGAGCTCAATTGGCTGCCAGCCGCCTCTGGAGAAATGGGCATTCGCTGAAGGTTCTGCAAGGGAACAATGCGATAGAAATTGCCGGTCTGCACCGCCGTAGCGCCATTGATGCGCAGGATCATTTGCAGCAGTGGGAACAGATCGCTCCGGCGAACATCGCCCAGCGTGTTGATGTTCACCGAGCCCTTTACCAACGGGTCAACGACGTAGTTCATGCGCAACTCCGACGCAATGATGCCGATAACGCGCAGCAGATCCGCGTTCTCAAAGTGGAGCGCGATGGGAATGGCGGCCTCCGCCTCATTGGCCTGTACGGCTGCCGGGATGGCTGCCTGTGCGGATGGAGAAGCAGCAGGCGGCAACTGCGGGGCCGGAGCCTGCGCCATGCCCTGCGCGACACTGACACCAACAACCAGCATCAAGTAGCCAGATGCAATCAGCTGCCTACCTATTGTCTGAAATTTCCTTTTCATCTCTTGCCTCTCAATCAAATGTCCTAAACTGGCGAGTGCCTTAATGGCACTGTCTACTGGAGTCATTTTTCAGACACCGGTCCGTTCGACTTCCAGTGCTTCGAGCATACTTTCATTCTTCAATCACTCTAAAACTTCGGGGCTACCTGATATCCTCGTACCAGATTTGCGGACCAAACATTGTGGTGCGTTC
>CAMBEY010000322.1 GCA_945865705.1 Candidatus Sulfopaludibacter sp. SbA3 | reverse complement strand
GATGCCAACTCCGCCTATCGCCTGGAGGACAAGGGCCACCTGAAGATGCTCGACCGCTTCTACCTGATGATGATCGAGCAGCCGCTCGCGCACGACGACATCATGGACCATGCCCGCCTACAGCAGTATATCGAGACGCCTATCTGCCTGGATGAGAGCATCCGCAGTCTGCGCCATGCCGAGCAGGCCGTAGAAATGAAGGCCTGCCAGATCATCAATATCAAGCTGGGCCGCGTCGGTGGCTTCCGCAATGCCAAGCTGATTCATGACTGCTGCCAGGCCGCGCGCGTTCCAGTGTGGTGTGGCGGTATGCTCGAATCCGGCGTGGGCCGCGCCGCTAACATCGCGCTTTCCACCCTACCCAATTTCGTGCTGCCCGGAGATGTTTCCGCCAGCCAGCGCTACTGGAAACGCGACGTTGTCATCCCCGAGGTGACCGTCACTCCACGTGGGACCATAGAAGTGCCGCAAAGCGCGGGCAATGGATTCGATGTCGACCGCAAACTCATCGCTTCTCTGACGGTACGCGAGGTGTCCCTGCCATGAGCGGCGCGCCACCGACGAATGACGTGGAGCCAATGAGCGGCAGCGGTTCGGCGCGAGCTGCATGGTTTAACGCCAGCCTCGCCACTTTCCTTTGGGCCGCCAACGTCCTTCCCGTCAAATTGACCCTGCGTGAAATCCCCGGACTGACGACGGCATTGGCCAGAGTTACGCTGGCAGGCTTACTCCTTATGGCCGTCCACCTCTGGCGGGGCAAGTCGTTTTCCTTGCGTCGAGATGAGCTAAAGGATTTCCTTCTGCTCGGATTTTTCGGCATTGCGGTCAGCTTTTCCATGTTCACCACCGCAATGCAATATACCAGTGTGGCTCACGCCGTATTTATCGGCGCACTACTGCCCTTATTCGTTCTGATTCTGGCTTGCGCCACCGGGCAAGAGCGATTTACTGGCACGAAAAATGTTGGGTTTATTGTCGCAATGGCGGGCGTCGTTTTGCTGGCCATGGACAAGGCGGCCATCGCCGGAACGAGCGGTGCGGTGGCCTCGAACTGGCGCGGCGACCTGATGGCGCTGTGTGGGGTCAGTTGTTTTACATTCTTCACAGTGCGCGGAAAAAAACTGGCGACCCGCTATGACAGCGGCACGGTCAACATGTACGCCTTCGGATTGGGCGCGGCATTTTGCTTCCCGCTGCTGCTCTGGATCAGCGCGACCCGGACTCCGCAGGCGCTCGATCCGCATTGGAACCAAGTGAGCTGGGTTGCCTGGATCAGTTTATTCCTTTCGGGCACACTTGGCTCCGCGCTTCCATACTTTGTTTACTACAAGGCGTTACGCTCCTTGAAGGCCACGCAAGTTGCCACACTGCATTATATTCAGCCGGTGGTGGCCACACTGCTGGGCGTAGTATTCCTGCACGAACGGCTCGGCCCGCAATTCACCATCGCCGCCGCGCTAATCCTGCTGGGGGTTTTTCTCGCCGAGCGCCGCTGATTCAATTTACTAGCGCAACGTCCGGTCTTCATGAATTTCGAACTCTCCTGCTTTCTCGCTACCTTTTTGCTTGACCTCGTTGCCGCGAATTGGTAGCCTCGGCTCGTCAGTAGTGGTTCGCACTTCCGGTGTACGATTGGGCAGATCGAAACGGGACGCATCGGAAATCGAATCAGGTGGATAACTAGAGAAAACCAAAATCGGTCAGCCTGACTTTACATGTCGGGAGGTCGAGGTGTTTGCGACCGACTGGAATTGCTCACAACCGCTTGTCCACTGGACGAGCGCGTTGCGGTTGAGCTTTCCAGCGCGGTGGTGTCCGTGGCATTCAATTGTCGCCGGTGTTGCGACGGAGGGAATCTCTCGCCGGAAAACACAGCCGCAAGTTTTGAATGGGTCGTGCTCGGCCCCCGCACGAATTCTGGAAAATATGATTAATGAGTATTTGATTCGGAGGAGGAAAAAATGAAATTAATCACACGCTGGTTTATGCTTTTCGTTTTGTGCGCGATTCCGGCATCACTGCTGCCCGTACCGCTGGCGGCCGATACACTCGAGACCGTCTATTTCCGCGGCAACATGAGTCCGGCGAATGAAGTGCCGCCGGTTACCAATGAATCAGCGGCAGCCACCGGCCGGGCCACCATCGCTTTTCATCTCCGTCGCAACGACGCCGGAGCAATTGTTTCCGGCGTGGTGGATTTCGACGTGGATTACAACTTTCCCGTGCCCGTTACGGTGCGCGGCTGGCATATCCACGAGGGCGCGGCGGGCGTCAACGGCCCGGTGCGCATTGACACCGGCCTGAGCGCTACCAGCACAGTGGAACTGTCGGGAACCGGCAATCTGTTCCGCCAGGTGGTCATCGCCAGCACCGCCGACCCGCTGACTCTGGCCGCGCTCGGCGGCGTGCGGGCCAACCCGGCTGGCTGGTACTTGAACATGCATACCACGGTCAACACCGGCGGCCTGTTCCGCGACCAGCTCACGCGCATGGAAATGATCGTGGTCCGTGCAAATATGAGCCCCGCCAATGAAGTGCCGCCTATCGTCGGCCTGAATGCCAGCTCAGCCGGATCGGCGCACATCTTATTCACACGCGATGCCAATGGCGTGGTGAATGATGGCACGGTGCGTTACGACGTGAACTACAACTTCCCCGGCCCCATCACTCTCACCGGCCTGCACATCCATCCCGGCGCGGGCGGCATCAACGGCCCGGCGCGTCTCAACACCCCATTGTCCGCCGCCAACAGC
Source organism: Candidatus Sulfopaludibacter sp. SbA3 (assembly GCA_945865705.1). Classification (GTDB taxonomy): domain Bacteria; phylum Acidobacteriota; class Terriglobia; order 2-12-FULL-54-10; family 2-12-FULL-54-10; genus SHUM01. The sequence goes on along the minus strand of CAMBEY010000322.1, from coordinate 478 downwards.
GTAGTGGATGCCGACGGAGTCGGAACGTTGAGCTACAAAGTGGAAGCCAATAACCAAAATAATACTGGATGCGCTGCGCGTTGTCCTGGCTGATCCCGCCGGGGCCTACATGAATGTGCATACCTCCGATAACACCGGCGGAGCCACTCGCGGTCAGTTGCAGGCAACGACAGTGTCAGATTTTCAATTCACCATGAGCCCGGCCAATGAGGTTCCTCCCATCGCCGACTTGGACGCCTCGGCCCTCGCCAAGGCCAGCTTGTTCACCACGCGCAATGCGGCAGGTGAGGTAACTTCCGGCACAGTGATCTTCGATGCCAATTACACCTTCCCCAGCAGCGTGACGTTTCGTGGCTTTCACATTCACGATGGAGCGGCGGGCATCAACGGCCCGGTGCGCATTGATAGCGGCTTGAGCGCCACCAACACCGTAACCGATGACGATGGAGTAGGCAATCTGCTGTTCCGTATCAACGTG
>CAMBEY010000321.1 GCA_945865705.1 Candidatus Sulfopaludibacter sp. SbA3 | reverse complement strand
AAGCTGGTGCTGTTAGGCGAAAGCTCATTGCGCCGAGCAGTCAGCCAATACACAATACACTTTCATGAAGAGCGGAATCATCAGGGCAAAGGGAATATCTTACTGTTTCCCCAAAATGAAGATATCATCGGCAAGAGAAAAGGCCGCGTCCGCTGCAAAGAAAGACTCGGCGGCCTCCTGAAATACTATCACCGAGAGGCCGCATGAGTTTTTTGACCATACGCCCAGTACTCGCCTAGATTTGGCGGAGTTTGCGCTGAATCCGGGAATAATTCCTGCAGACGTTCTTTGCGAAAAATAAAGATTTTCTTCACGTCTCTCTCAACAAGCAACTTCTGCACTAATACTCCACCCCATACGGCATAGCGAACATGATCTTCACAAAGAGTTCCGCCATTGTTCTCGTGGAACTTGTGCTCATGAACCCATAGCCGGTAAGGTCCGCATACTTGCTCATCAACAAAGCGATACGGCGGCTCCCATACAGTAATTCGACTTCGCCAGCGAATGGGAACTCCCCTGATCTTTAAGCGATAGTCAATTTCCGTACCCGCATGCATATCAATTGGCTTGGAGGTTTCCACCTGAAACTTCAACCATGTCGGTGTAATTATCTCCAGGTTAAATGCATCTGCGAAGAAGGAATGCACTTCGCCAAGACTTCGTGGAATCCATTGACTGGTGTGTATCTCAAAAGTTTTCACGCCGATCCTTTTGTCGGGTTCCGCCTGTAAAATGGCGGTTCCGCGATATGTTATTGGTGAGATTACCGCAACATCCTGATTTTTGGGATCCTGAATGGCACTATTTGCGAGCAGCAACAATCCAGAACCAACAATTGACTTCGGAAGCACCGCATGAACTAGGCGAGCGAGGCGCGACAGAGCTCCAACGGGCTGGGAAGCGCACCGGAGGTGTCCTGGGGCTCGTTCAGCAGCCGCTGGCGGCTTCCGACCTTGGTGAGCAACAGCTGAACATTGCTGATGTAGCGCTCGCGAAACCCGCCCTCGCAGTAAGCCAGGTAGTAGTCCCACATGCGGACAAACTGTTCGTTGAATCCAAGTTGACGGACTTCTGGCAAAGTTGCCAGGAAGCGCTTGCGCCATTCATTCAGGGTCAGCGCGTAATGGATGCCGATATCCTCGGCATGAAACATCTGCATGCGGCTCGCGCGGGCCAAGGATTTTCCGATCTCGACGACTGAAGCCAGTTCCGCGCCGGGAAAGATGTACTTGCGGATCCAATCGCTCTGGCGCAGGTATTGCGCGAACTGGGACTCCTGTATGGTGATGGTCTGCAGCAGCATGCTTCCGTCCGGACGTAGCATTCGGTCGCAAGTGCCAAAGTACTGGTCGTAGTGCTCATGCCCCACAGCCTCAAACATCTCGATGCTGACAATCTTGTCAAATTGCCCGCGCAGATTGCGGTAATCCTCATACAACAGAGTGATCCGGTCGCCGCCAGGTAGGCTGTCGAACAGTTCGCGGGCATGGTCATGCTGGCGGCGGCTGATGGTAGTCGTGGTGATACGGCAGCCGAAATTCTCCGCGGCAAAGGCGGCGAACCCACCCCAACCAGTGCCTATTTCTAGCAGGTGATCGTTTGGGCCCAGGCAAAGTTTTTTGCAGATGTGCTCGTACTTGCGGGACTGGGCACACTCGAGCGAGTCGGATTCCCTCTCATAGTAGGCCGAGGAATATGCCAGCGTTTGATCCAGAAACAGGCGGTAGAAATCGTTGCCGAGATCGTAGTGATAAGCAATGTTGCGCCTGCTGCCGGTCTCCGTGTTGCGATTGGCGCGATGTTGCACCCAGTCGGTGATTCGGCGGCATCCGGAGAGAATCGGGTGGCTGCTTTCCAGCTGACTCAGGTTGCGCACCGCCAGCCGGACCACCGCCACCAGATCCGGAGTGGACCAGTCGCCATCCATGTAGGACTCTCCGATGCCCACATCGCCGGCCAGAACGGCGCGCGTGAAGAAGCGTTCGTTGTGAACGGCAATCACAGCGCCTAGCGTGTCGTCCGGTCGGCCAAATTGGTAGGTGGCATCCGGGCATACAAGTTCCAGTGAGCCGTGCCGTAGCCCCGCCAGTGTTTTCATGAACATTTTCCTGAACAGTTGATTCGTTAGTCCGCTGGCCATGATCCCCCCACATTCTGCACGTTGCGCTTGCTAAACCGGCCGGAGCCGGGATGATGCACTACAGGCACCTTCTTCAGCAGCAGCCGCAATGCCTGCCAGTGAATTGCCGTAATTACTTTTGCGGTTACCCATGGGAAACGCAGCATCTGGTGATGCAGCGCGCGCGCCGACCACGGTTGCCGCTCCAGCTTCAGAGTGGAATCAAAGATCGGGCGGCCTTCCTCTTCGCTCCGGCACTGCGTGACCAAGTGCTCCCCGGGGCACGAAAACGTCCAGTCGTAAAGGTGCCCGGGCTTCAGAAACGGCGAGACGTGAAAGCTCTTGGGGAAAACGTAACGCAGGCTGTCGCCCGCAGGCCGCTGCAGACGCTCGGTGAGCCAGTAGTTCGCCGTCTCGCCAAACGTGTTATTCACTTCCGCCATGATCATCTGGAGCTTCCCCTGGCGATCATGGCAGTAGAAAAACGAAACGGGATTGAAGTTGTAGCCCAAATAGCGGAGGTGGGTGAGCAGGAAAATCTGCCCTTCCGGCAGGACAACGCCGGCCCGCTCGGCGTCCGCTTCTAGCCGCTGCCGCATCGCCCGGCTGGGATCACCAAAGTGATCTTTTTCCTGATACGAGACCACATTGCCGCGGTTGTATCCAGCCAGCGGCGAGACGCGCATCAGCTCCGGCAGCCGATTAATATCGAGATAGACCATGAAGAGCGAATAGGAGAACTCGTGGCGCGCTGGAAAGAATCTCCGGTGGCGCAGGGAGCCGGAATAGATTGCCGATTCCATCAATCTGCCTCCTGCCAATCCACGCCGAGGCTGCGTGCCACGCGAATCGCAGAGTTCAAGCCGTCCTCGTGAAATCCGTAGAACCAATATGCTCCGCAGAAGTGGGTGCGGTTCTGGCCGCTGATTTCCGCCCAGCGCGACTGTGCGCGCAGGGCATCCAGGTTGTAAAGCGGGTGGTAATAAGTCATCTCGCGGAGAATCTTCTGCGAGGCGATCTCCTCGGCGGCGTTCAGTGTCACACAGTAGTTTTCCCTCGTGGGAAGCGCCTGCAGCCGGTTCATGTGATAAGTCAGCGTGGCCGCCTTG
>CAMBEY010000320.1 GCA_945865705.1 Candidatus Sulfopaludibacter sp. SbA3 | reverse complement strand
GCTGGACTTGCGCTTTTTCAGCCCGTCCGTAGCCGACCACGGCGGACTTGACTTGCAGTGGAGAATATTCGTGAACGACTAGATCGGAATCGGCGGCCGCTAGTAACGCGACGCCGCGCACATGTCCAAGTTGCAGAGCGCTGCGGGCATTTACGGAGTGGAAGATTCCTTCGATAGCGACTACTTGAGGGGAATGCTTCTCGATTTGAATGCGCAACTCGACGCTGATTTGGCGTAGCCGCAGCGCGAAGGAGTCTTTCGGTCGTGTGCGGATCACGCCATAAGCGACCACGACGCTGGCTCGGCCATCGCTCTCGATTACGCCGAAGCCGGTGGCGTTTGAGCCGCAGTCGATTCCCAGTACCCGAGTGGAGGTTCGTAGCATCGGCGGCCTCTTGCGAATCTTGCCAACGACGGGCGACTAGCCCGCGCTCACTCTCTCAAGTTCGGCGGCGTCAATATCAAAATTCGAGTAGCTGTTCTGGACGTCTTCCTGATCTTCCAGGGCTTCCATGAACTTGATCATCTGCTCGGCGGGTTTGCCTTCGAGCTTAACCGTGGTGCTGGGGACCATGGTGACCTGAGAGTTGGCTACTTCCACTCCCGCGGCCTTCAGCGCGTTGGTTACTGCCTCCACCGCAGCAGGAGGCGTGAGCACTTCCCAGGTGTCGCCTTCATCGCTTAAATCTTCGGCGCCGGCGTCGAGGATAATCCCCATGATCTGATCTTCGGTGGTGCCCTTCTTGGGAATCAGCACGGAGCCACGCTTCGAGAACATCCATCCAACGCAACCCGTTTCGCCGAGATTCCCGCCATGCTTGCTGAACATGTGACGGATATCCGAGACGGTGCGGTTCTTGTTGTCCGTGGCAACTTCCACCACCATGGCTACGCCATGTGGGCCGTAACCCTCATAGGTGAATTCTTCGATGACCAGTCCGGGAAGTTCTCCCGTTCCGCGTTGAATGCCGCGCTTAATATTGTCCTGCGGCATGTTCTCAGCTTTGGCGGCCAGAAGGGCCGTGCGCAGCCGTGGATTGGCCGCCGGGTCGCCACCGCCGTTGCGTGCCGCGATGGTGATTTCCTTGACCAGGCGCGTAAAAATGCGTCCGCGCTTGGCATCGGTCGCACCTTTTTTGTGCTTGATTGTGGCCCATTTGGAATGGCCTGACATGATTGCGTCTCTCCTGTTATTGGGCTTTCATCCCGATGGGAATGGGCCCATTGGACCGCCGCCGCCGGAACTCTTAGATTGAAAAATACAGTCTAACATTGCGAAGCATCGGAGACAAGCCACCCGCTCCAGAACCGCTTGACAATATGGCTGATTTGACCGAGCATGAGGAAGGTCTAGTCGTCCGAGAGGGTGGATTCATTAGGTTGGAATGATTTGCGCATGGCGCTAGGTGAAGTTGCGCGTATTCGCGGGCGCGTATATTTATATGGAATGTTAAAGTTGTGTTCACACGGCAGAGAAGTTTGCTGGGACGCAATTTAAGACTTTGTCGGATATAAAATTTTCATGGCGACATCGCCAGAAGAGTTCACGGGCCATAAGAGTTTCACGGGGAGAATAAATGACAAATCAACTACGAAGACTAAGCGGATGGCTGCTCGTCGCAATCTTTGCGGTCTCGACAAGCATGGCACAATTGCCGACGGCAACAATTTCAGGCACGGTCAAGGACGCATCCGGCGCCACGATTCCCGGCGCCACAATACCGGTTATCAGCACCGAGACCGGACAGACGCGCACAGCGAATGCCAGCAACGACGGGTCATTCCGTTTTCCCGCACTGAACGTGGGCACCTATGACATCAAGGCTGAACAGACCGGTTTCCAGGGCAAAATTCAGCAAGGCCTGCGCATCGCCGTGGGCGACGAGGCCGTGCTGAGCATCACGCTGGAAGTCGGCTCGGTAACCGAGTCCGTGAGCGTAACGGCCGAGGCCCCCATCGTGAACACCACGTCGGGTACTCTCGGTAGCTTGGTTAGCGGCGAGGTCATTGCCAACCTGCCGCTGGACGGTCGCAATTATAATGACCTGACCTTGCTCCAGCCGGGCGTCGCGGAGAATCGCGGCACCAGTACGGCGGGCACGCTGAACGGCGCGCAGTTCTCGAGCAACGGCGCACCCACCCGCTCAAACCTTTTCACCATTGACGGCACGGTGATGAACGATCTGCACAACTCTGGCGCGTCTAGTTCAAATGAGAACTCGCTGGGCGTCGAGGGAATCCGCGAATATAAGGTTGTTACCAACTCATTCAGCGCGGAGTACGGACTGGCCATGGGCAGCCAGGTAACCCTGGTTACCAAGAGCGGCACGAATCAGTGGCACGGCTCGGCACTGCATTTTCTGCGCAACAGCGCGCTCGACGCCCGCAACTGGGCCGACCGTCAGGCGACGCCTTCATCTCCGCGCAACCCGGCTTTCCGCCGCAACAACTTCGGCGGTTCCATCGGCGGACCGATCACGCAGGACAAACTGTTCTTCTTTTCAACTTATGAAGGCCTGCGCCAGTCGCGCGGCATCACCGATGCGTATCAGGTTCCCACCGTGGAAGCGCGTCGTGATGGAGGGTTGGTTCCGACCATCGCGGCTTCGGTACGTCCATACCTGGAGTTCTGGCCGGTTCCGAACGGCCCCGGCATCGGCCCCGGAATCGCCGAGTATAATCGCGCGATTACCGATATACAAAAGGAAGAGTACGGGCAAGCGCGCATGGACTACAATGTTTCTTCCAATGACATTTTCTTTGGCCGTTATACGATCAACGATTCAAATGATTCCCGTCCCGGCATAATTGATGGAGTCTCCGCCGAATTTCCCACCCGCAATCAGTTCCTGACGCTTTCGGACAATCACATTTTCAACTCCAACCTGTTGGGAACTTTCCGCGCATCGTTCAGCCGGACGCACTCGACGGCCCTGTCCACGATCGATCTGCCGTTGAATCTGGCATTCAACCCCGGCAAGGCCATGGGACCGCTGGGAATTACCGGCGTATCCAGCTATAGCGCGCCTCCCGGAACCACGCCGGTGGAACTGAATCAGCGCATCTTCAGCTATAGCGGCGACATGTTTTTGACCATGGGCGCGCACGCTTTGAAGTTTGGCACGCTGATCAATTCCTACCGCCAGCACATGTACAATGACGGTGGCAACAATCCGCGCGGAAGCTGGGTGTTCCCCAACCTGACGTCCTTCCTGAATGCGGCGCCGACCTCGATTGCGACGCTG
>CAMBEY010000319.1 GCA_945865705.1 Candidatus Sulfopaludibacter sp. SbA3 | reverse complement strand
CACCGGCACCGAGCAGGAGACTGCGATTGACATCGCGGCGCTGCGCAAGGAAACCGGCTGCATCACCATGGACCACGGATTCATGAACACCGGGTCCTGCACCAGCGCCATCACTTTCCTCGACGGCGAACAAGGCGTACTGCGCTATCGTGGAATACCCATTGAGCAGCTCGCCGAGAAGTCCAATTTCATCGAAGTGTCCTACCTGCTCATCTACGGCAGGCTGCCCTCGCGGACCGAGCTGGATGCCTTCAGCCACGCGGTTACGCATCACTCCATGATCCACGAGGACATGAAGCGTTTCTTCGACGGCTACCCATCGACCGCGCATCCCATGGCGATTCTGTCGGCGATGGTCTGCTCGCTTTCCAGCTATTATCCGGAGGCGCTCGAAAAGCTCTCTGAAGATCAGTTGCGCATGACCTTCATCCGCTTGCTCGGCAAGATGCCCACGATTGCCGCGTTTTCTTACAAGAAATCAATGGGGCAGCCGTTCATGCATCCACAGAACACGCTAAGTTATTGCGAAAACTTCATGCACATGCTATTTGCCGTGCCAGCGGAAAAATATGACGTCGACCCAGAAGTGGCCCGGGCGCTTGATCTGCTGCTGATCCTGCATGCCGACCATGAACAGAACTGCTCCACCTCCACCGTGCGTCTGGTGGGCAGCAGCCAGGCGAACGTTTTCGCGTCCATCTCGGCGGGCATCTGCGCGCTCTGGGGACGGCTGCACGGCGGGGCCAATCAGGAAGTGATGGAGATGCTGGAGCTGATCCGTGACGATGGCGGCAACGTTGACAAGTATGTCGCTATGGCCAAGGACAAGAAGTCCGACTTCCGCCTGATGGGCTTCGGTCATCGCGTCTACAAAAATTTTGACCCGCGCGCCAAGATCATCAAGGTCGCCTGCGACAAGGTGCTCGAAAAGATGGGTGTCCATGACCCGCTGCTGGATATCGCCAAGAAACTGGAAGAGCACGCGCTGAAGGATGACTACTTCAAGAGCCACGACCTCTATCCCAACGTGGACTTCTACAGCGGCATCATCTACAAGGCCCTGCGCATTCCGACCAACATGTTTACGGTGATGTTCGCGCTGGGCCGGCTGCCCGGCTGGATTGCCAACTGGAAAGAGATGATGGAGTCACCCAACACCAAGATCGGGCGCCCGCGCCAGATCTACACCGGGCCAACCACTCACGATTACGTGCCGATTGAGAAAAGGGTATAGGCGCGCAAACCCTAAATTCTAAACAAACTCCAAAAGCAAAATCCCAAACGGCGGCGCTGGCCCGTTTGGGATTTTGTTTTTGGAGATTTGATCAGAGCCCCGACCGCCAGGGAGGGGGCACGTTCATCGGTCAGCGATAATCGGCAGACGCGCCCACTCCCTGGCGGTCGGGGCTCTGATCAGGAAAACTAGTCGCCGTGCGCGGGCGAGACGGACTCGCTGCCGGGGCGCATGGCCAAGCCAGAGCGTGCGTGGCGGCGCTCCAGCCGCTCTTCGGCGATGGCGTAGAGAGTGGGAACAAAGAGCAGTGTGATAGCGGTCGAGGTGAGCAGTCCGCCGATCACCACGCGTGCCATCGGAGCCTGTACTTCCCCGCCCTCTCCGATGCCGAAGGCCATGGGCAGCAGCCCCAGGATGGTGGCCGAGGTGGTCATCAGAATGGGGCGCAGGCGAGTGCGGCCGGCTTTGGTTACCGCGTCAAAGACAGAGAGTCCGTCGCGACGGCGCAGAACGTTAGAGTAATCCACCAGTAGGATGGCGTTGCTGACAGCGATGCCCGCCAGCATAATCACACCTAAGAAGGCTTGAATCGAGAACGTGGTCCCGGTGATCAGCAGCGTAGCTGCTACGCCCACGGCCGCCAGAGGGATCGAGAACAGAATGATCAGCGGGTCGCGCCAGGATTCATACTGCGCAGCCATCACCATATACACAAGAATGATCGCCAGCAGCAGCGCAAACACCAGTTGGCGGAAAGATTTCTGCTGCTCTTCATACTCGCCGCCGTAGAGGATGGCATAGCCAGAAGGCAGTTGCCCCTTCAGTGGATCGACGCGCGCCTGAATGTCGCGCATAACCGAGCCCAGATCACGGCCAAAGAATGCCGCCTGAACAGAGATCACTCGCTCGCGGTCATCCCGCTCGATGGAAACGGGGCCTTCCTGCCGCCGCTTGGTAATCAGGCTTCCGATGGGCACAGTGCCTCCCAGCGGCGTGCCCATGGGAATCAAGTCGACGTTTTCGAGCGCAGTGCGGTCGCCCTCCTGCAAGCGCACGACGATGTTGTACTCGTGCCCACCCTCACGATAGAGGCCGGCCAGGCGTCCAGCCACCGCGGTCTCCAGAACATCTCCGAGCGCGCTGACGTTTAACCCAAATAGCGCGGCTTTTACTCGATCGGGCCGGATCAGCATCTCCGGCATTCCCTCCGCGCGACTCACGCGCACGGTAGTTACGCCCGGCACTTTTTGGACTTCTTCTTGCACCCGTCGCGCCAAATCATTGGAGGTGGCGATGTCAAAACCGCGAATCGAGACCGAGGCGCGCTCGCCGCCCTGCCCGCCACCGCCCATGCCCGGCATCATCATGCCGCCGGAAGAATTGGAGCGAACCCGCACGCCCGGCTCCACGTTCAGAGCATCGTTCAAAACTGCGGCGATCTGCTGCGAAGAGCGCTGGCGCAGTTCGCGATCGACAAGACGAACTTGAAGCTGGGCACCGTGCGCACCGCCACCGCCGCCGCCAAACGGGCCGCCACCGCCACCGCCGACCTGGACCACCAGATTCTGCAACTCAGGCACTTCGCGCCGGACAATCTCTTCCATGCGCACGACAACTTCGTCAGTGGACGCGAGGTTCGTGCCCGTCGCCAATTCCAGATTGACGTTCACCTGGCCCTCGTCGGTCTGCGGCGAAAGTTCCACGCCGATATAAGGAATGAAGAAAACGGTAGCGACAATGCTGGCCAGCGCGCCAAAGATCACCGTCTTGCGGTGCCCCAGGGCCCAGCCGAGCGCTGCCTGGTAACGGGCATCAATGGTTTCCAGCGCGCCGCCGACGGTCTCCGCCAGGCGATGCAGCACGGGATGCGTCTCCGCCGAGGGAGTCTCCGTGTGCAGATACTTTGAGCACAACACGGGAATCAGCGTGAGCGCGACGATCAGCGAGCAGAACAGCGCGAAGGCCACGGTGTAGGCGAGCTGCGAGAAGACTACGCTGGTGATGCCGGTCATGAAGGCAATGGGGACGA
>CAMBEY010000318.1 GCA_945865705.1 Candidatus Sulfopaludibacter sp. SbA3 | reverse complement strand
CGCGGGATTTGCGAGCCAACTTTCCAAGAGTCTTTAGATCGCAGGCCTGCCCATAGAGGTGCACTGGAAGCAGCGCCGCCGTCCTGGCATTCATAGCTCTGGACACTAATGCTGGATCAATCAGCAGCGTGCCGGAATCGACATCGGCGAAAACCGGACGGGCCCCGGCGGCAACGATGGCATGCGCGGTGAAGGACGCCGTCAGCGGAGTCGTGATTACTTCCTGTTGCTGCCCCGCCATTACGCCGCTGAGTTTCAGCGCAATCTGCAATGCCTCGGTTCCGTTGCCGACAGCCACGCACTCGCGCGCCCCGCAATAGCGCGCGAATTCGCGCTCGAATGCAGTAACTTCCCTGCCCAGTATCAACTGGCCGCCGGACAGCACCCGCACAAGCGCCTGCTGATAACGGCGGCGCATGGCGGGGTCCGCAAGCGGAAGTTTAAGAAATGGGAGGCGTGCCGGCATGGAGCCTTTCAGAGATTCGGGGTCTGAAAAAATCCAGCGTTTGCTTCAGGCCATCTTCAAATCCAACGCGCGGCGCCCAGCCCAACTCACAACGGGCACGCTCCGTGTTTTGATAAAAATCGCCAATATCGATGGCTTTGCTTTCTTCTGGAAATGGGACGGTTCGCGGTTCGGGACCGTCAAAAACGCGAGCCAGTTGCCGCGCAATGTCGATCAATGAAATGGGGGTGGGATTGCCAATATTGTACACCGCGCTGGCCAGCGGACCCGCAGCGCCAGCACGCAGAAAAGCGTCTACGGCGTCATCCACATAGAGCATGCCGCGCACCTGGGTTCCGTCGCCAAAAACCACTAATTGTCCACCAGTCAATGCAATGCGCATGAAGGAATCAATGAACCCGCGGCAATCCTGGTGAATACCCTGCCGCGGTCCGTAGATATTCCCGAGGCGCAGGCTGATCGTCCGCACTCCGAATTGATTCCGCAACAAAGAGTGATAACCCTCGGCCGTCAGCTTATGCACGCCGTTATAGTCCACAGGGTTGATGGGATGCAGCTCATCGACACCCAGATAGCGCGCGCTGCCATAAACCTGGCGCGAACTGGCATATACGATGGTGGCCGAAGAATTATGCAGGCGGCAAACGTCGAGAAACGAAAGTTGCGCGGAGGCGTTCAGATTCAGGTCGCGTTGCGGATCACGCATACTGCTGATATGGCTGATCTCGCCCGCCAGATTGAAGACGATGCGCTGACCTTCAACTAGCGGGCGCATAGCAGCGGAATCTCGCATGTCCGCGAATGAAAGTCGTATTTTATCGACCGCTCCATCTAGATTTGCATAATGCCAGCCACAACCCGGCACAAGGGAATCGATAACGGTTACGTTTGCTCCCAGCTCCACCAGCCGATGAACCAGATTGCTACCGATGAAACCACAGCCTCCGGTTACAAGAACTGGCAAGCCTCTGTAATATGAATCCAGAGAAGACTCCCGCCAATACGTTCCTTTGGGATCATCCTGCACCGATATTGGATCGTGTTTTTTGAACATCAATTACTCGAATGTGGATAGCCCTGCGGCCCCCGGTCCAACAGAATCCATCAGACTTCATCACACAGGGATAAGCCATCGCAATGAATGCGATGGCAAAGACAAAGATATCAGAAACCAGGAATGCTGTAACGGAGGAGCAGAAGCAAGATTACTTTATCGTGGACTCAGGCAATTCCTGCGCTAAAGGCCGGATCGGGGAAGACCTCTTCAAAAAGAGGCGGACAAGCTGCATGAGGGTTTCCGTTACAGCTCGAAGGCGGAAGAACTGGGAACGGCCCACCAGTCGCGGATAATGATGCACAGGAACCTCTGTGAACCGGCAGCCTAGCCGCTGCAGCTTGTGAACCATCTCCACACAGATCACGCCGGAGTCAGATTCCAAGTGCGCCTGATTTAAAAGTTCGCGGCGGACCAGCCGGAAATCACAGTCTACATCCCGGACTTTCAATTGAAATGCCAGCCGCACAAACCGGTTATAGACCTTGCCGACCACGATGCGATACAGCGGATCGTGGCGCTTGATTTTATAACCATTTACCAGATCAATCGAGCTGGTCATCTTGGCAAGCAGCAGACTCAACTCGCCCGGATCGTACTGGCCATCGCCGTCAGTATAGAACACCAATTCCTTGCGTGCGGCCTTAAAGCCGGAACGCAACGCAGCGCCGTAGCCGCGATTTTGCGGGTGACGAATAAAACGAAGGCGTGAGCCTAGCTCCGCCTGGGTTCGCTCCAGAACAGCCGCAGTGTCATCCGCGCTACCGTCATCCACTACGACAATCTCGAAGTCACGTCCAGTGGCTTCAATCAGGTGGAATGTCTTCTTGACTAGTTGGCCAATTGTGCCCGCATCATTGTATGCGGGAAAGACAGCAGAGATTCCTTCCAAACCTCACCCCCCAATCCCCATCAACTAAACTGCGCTAGCCTACCACATAGTTTACAGCTAAGGTAACCCCCTATTTCTCGAAAATGTCGTATGGGCTATACCTGTTGTGGTAGCGGCGAACTATCCTCAATCTGTTGGGGCCTCTTAGCGATTGAGCGGCCAATCGTGCGCATTCAGTGCTAGCATCAAAATCGGAGCGAGACACAATAGTTGGATTCAGCCCGCAAGCTTGCCTAATTAGTTTCGCCAAGTGGTGCTTCATGCCAGAACCTACCAATCTGGACTTGCTGCGGCAAGCGCGAACCGCCAGTTGCCCTGAGCTGGAAATCTTGCTATACAGCCAAGTAAAGGAGGTTCTGGACACCCTTCTCGATAACCCCGGCCTGCGCGAGCCGCATCTGCTGCTTCTGCTCTCGCGACGAGACCTGCCACGCAAGACCGTTACCAGCATAGCGAAGCGAGTCGAGTGGATGCGCAGCTACGCCATGAAGGCAGCCGTGTTGAAGCATCCGCAAACGCCTCGTCACTTGGCTCTGCCGCTAATAAAATTCCTATTCCTTTTTGACCTCATGGAAATCTCCAGAACGGCGGGAGTTCCCGCTGACTTAAAGCGGCTGGCCGAAGACGCCATCTTGTCACAACAGCAGGGCATCGCCCTGGGACAACGTCTGACACTGGCGCGGCGGGGATCGCACCGCATCGCGGCAGGGATGCTGCTCGACACGGAACGCCGGGTAGTGGAAGCCGCTCTTGAAAATCCCGCGATGACCGATGCTTCATTGGCGCTGGCTCTATCCATGGATAAGGCGCGCCCTGCCCTGGCCGCGGCTGTCTCCGAAAGCAACAAGTGGATGCGGCGGCGTT
>CAMBEY010000317.1 GCA_945865705.1 Candidatus Sulfopaludibacter sp. SbA3 | reverse complement strand
CTTCGCGGATTAATCGCGCGCGCTCATTCAGAAACGGAATAAGCCCCTTCTTAATGCCGTAAATGATTAGGCCGAGGAGAACCGCAAAATTGAAGTAGTGAGAAACTTCCGCGAACAGACTATGCTCTTCGCCGCCCGCATGCTCACCTTCTGCGGCCTGTTCGCTCGCGGCGGCAGGGTGTTCCGTAGCTGCTTCACCGGAAGCGGGATGCTCCTGCGCCATTAGAGGCGCGGTGAACAGGGAGAAGGCTGGTTGCGCTGGCGCGTCATGCGTGTGGGCGGCGCTCAACTCATGCGCGCTGGCGGGTCCGCTGAACACAGCTAGAGAGAATATCCAGAAGACAAAAATCAACGGGAGCCGCATTATGACGTCCCGCCTTTCGCGGTCGAGCGGTCGCCGGAGAAGGAAGCCGAGGGATTTAGCAACGCTTTGGTGATCCAGAGGGCCATTTCCTCGCTTTGGCGCTCCAGAGACTTCTTGGCTTCCGCGGTCTCACGAACAATTTCGGCGCGCGCATTTGTCATTTTTTGCTGAGCGCTGTCGCGAGCCAACTGAAGGATGCTGGCGCGCTGCTTCATTGCGGCGTTGCGCTGCTCTTCCTGATGGCGAGCCAGCTCGCCGCGGTTCGCGCGCAGAGCATCCTCGTAATCAGAAGTCTTTTTCTCCACCAAGGTGATCTGCTCGTCGGCTTTCTTGCGTAGCCCCGTGGTGGCGGAGTGGCGGTCATCCAGTGCCTTGCGCATGGGACGGTAAAAAACCTGGGATACGTAGGCGTAGAGAATCCACACCAGAATGAAGGTGGGGATCGCGCTGATGAACATGTCTTTAAGCGCGCCGACCATATCCATGCGATCCGTTCCTTCCGATAATTAGATACCCCGACAGTCGAGAGAAAACAGGGGTTGGCAAACTCTAAAAATTATCATATCTGCGGCGTGCTGGTCAAATGCCTGCGGCGTGCTGGTCATAGGGACGGTACCTGAGTTGACCGAAATTTATTCCAAGAAAGCGTCCGTGATTGTCTTTGCGGTTGGCGAATTTCGTGAGATGGAATTAGGCTGGCCCCGCCATCCGCGCCGGGATTAAGCTTCACCGCTTGTTCCCACCATTTGTTCCCACAATGGTAAAAGGGCTAAGGATGCGATCCTTAACCCCCTCAGAATCAGAAATAGATGGTGCGCCTGGCAGGGTTCGAACCTGCGACCTCTAGCTTCGGAGGCTAGCGCTCTATCCAGCTGAGCTACAGGCGCGTGCCAGCAATGAGTTTAGGCGGTGCAAGGGAGCGGCGTCAAGCAGCGCCGGCGTCCGTTAGCGCTACAGTTTGGCGTAGCGCCGCCATCTTGGCCGACGTTGGGGCCGGTTGGAGGCCGGCGCTACATTGAAGAGCGCGGCAATCTCCTGCGTTAGCCGCCCAGCCGGAAGTGCACCTCCACCGTGGTAATGACCGCGACGGGGCGTCCATTGAGCAGCGTCGCCTGATACCGCCATTGCGCGACGGCGTCCAGCGCGGCCTGAATCAGCAGTGGGTGCCCGCTCAGCACGCGCAGATCGTCAATTGCCCCATCTTCGTTGATGATGGCCTCCAACTTGACCACGCCCTGTATGCGCGCCTGGATAGCGAGCCTCGGGTAGATAGGTTTGGCTTGGTGGATGAGTTTGGCCGCCGCGACGCTGCCGCCAATCCTCATGGGAGCCTGCGGCGTTTCAAGTGGCTCGGGCTGGGGTGGTGGTTGCACGGGCGTTTGATCGACGTATAAATTCAGAATAGGACCGTCGGGGCCGTTGCTGCCAATAACAAATTGATCACTGTCGCTGCCTGTCATATCATCCCACTGCGGAGGCGCAGGGTCATTCACCATGGCGATCCTGTCTGGAATCACCGTCGGTGCTTGCAGCCCATCGGTTTTAGGGACAAAGCGAGCAGGTATTTTTCTCGCTGTCCGTGGACGGGTCTCAGTCTGCGGCGTTCGGCGCGGGCCGGGGGGCGGGCCGACCAGGAACGTGGCGTAGCGCAGGCGCGGCGCGACCTCCGTAAACATCAGCGACATCAATAAAAGTCCTGCCAATCCCAATCCTTGAATCGCAAACCCGGCCAGCAAGCTGATCGATTTCTGCTTCCCCTTGCTGGTACTCAGTTCCAATTGGCTCTGTTCTAACATGGGTTCCCTCCTGAGTGCATCTCAGCGTGTCCGGCTAAGTGGACCGCCACCGGCCAATAGAAGCCGTGGTCCACCGTCCTGCACATCTCAAGTTGCTATCTGAGGGATCGGTCGAAAATCCCGTCAGCCGATTCGACCTGTTCTGACCAGTGCTGGCCCTTCTGATTAGTTAGTCCCCACTGAGTGGGATTTGTTCCCTGCCGTAACCGCTCGGGGTGGTGTTGGGTACACTCATGCGGTGTTGGGTTCGCACATATAGTTAACTGATATACTGATGTCCTGTCGGCAGCAACTTATCTGTATTCGCGGAGTGCTTATGGCCCAAGGTTTGCGCAGTCTGGTGGAATCGGGAACGAAGGTTTGGCTGGATAGTATTGACCCGGATTTCCTGCGCGTCAACCGCGAGCGCGGCGCGACGGGTGCCACGTCCAACCCCATCATCGTCTCCGACATTTTGAAGTCCGGTCGCTACGACGCGGATCTGGCACGGCTCGCCGGGCAGGGGTTCGACGACGAGGCCATCGCCTGGCAGTTGACCGATATGCTGGTGCGCCAGGCGCAGGAGATTTTTCTTTCCGTGCATCAGTCCACCCACGGCGATGACGGCTACGTCAGCTTCGAGCTCGATCCGCTGATTGAAGACATCACGCTGAACCTGCCGCACGCCGAGCGCGTGCGCCGGTATGTAGAGTTAGGTAAGCAGTGGTGCGCGGGACATGCGAATCGCATGATCAAAGTCCCGGCAACGCCGGCGGGCATTGACTCGCTGGAGGCGCTGTCCGCGCACGGGATCACGCTGAACGTAACGCTGATCTTCACGCCGCGCCAATATCGAGTGGCGCGCGAGGCGGTTTGGCGCGGCGCCCAAAAATTATTGACGACGCGTGCGAACCTCTCCATGTTCAAATCCGTCTACAGCGTTTTCGTCAGCCGCGTGGATGTCTACACGGAGAAGCACGTCCCGCAACTTTCCGCTGCCGCGCAGGGGCAGGTGGGCATCGTGCTGGCCAAGCGCATGTGGCGCGAGAATCAGGATTTCTGGGCCGCCCATCATTTGCCGCTAAAGCAGGAGATCATCTTCGCCAGCACCGGCACGAAGAAGCCGGAGGACGATCCGG
>CAMBEY010000316.1 GCA_945865705.1 Candidatus Sulfopaludibacter sp. SbA3 | reverse complement strand
GCCAGTCAGGTGTACGACCCTCACATTCCACCGCCCACCGTCGCGCCCAACGGCGTTCGGGAATTTACGTTGGTGATTGAAGAGGGCGTGCCCCATGAAGTTGCGCCCGGCGTGAGTGTTCCGTCGTGGACCATCAATGGAACCGTGCCCGGCCCCGTGCTGCGCGCCACCGAGGGCGACCTGCTGCGCATCACTCTGATCAACAAAGGCAGCCTCCCGCATACGCTGCACTTCCACGGCATTCACGCCGCTGCGATGGACGGCGTGTTCGAGCTGGTCCCACCCGGCGGCAGCTACGTCTACGAATTTGTCGCAGGGCCATACGGCATTCTCCCTTATCACTGCCACGCGATGCCCGCTTCGCAGCATATCCAGAATGGGTTGTACGGCATGCTCATCGTCGACCCCAAAGAAGGCCGCAAGCCCATGAAGGAGTTGGCGATGGTCATGAGCGCATTTGATATTGACCGCGATGGCGAAGCCGACTTCTATACGTGGAACGGACGGGCCTTCCAATACGCCGACAACCCTATCCCCATTGAGCAGGGCGAGCCCGTGCGCATGTACGTCATGAACATGTTCGAGGAGACGATGGTGCCGCACCTGCACGGAAATTTCTTTCAGGTCTACCCCTCCGGCACCACGATGAAGCCAACGGAATATACCGACGTGAAGTCACTGAACATCGCCGAGCGGGCGATTCTGGAATTCCAATATGACTTCCCCGGCGCGTACATGTTCCAGTGCCACATCAGCGAACATATGGAGCAGGGCCTAATGGGCTGGTTGCAGGTCGCCCCGCGCGCGGCGCTGACGCAGACGCGCAGCGCCCCAGCAACGCGGACGCCGTAGTACGGTGTTTCGGAACTGTTTTATGTTGTCATCCTGAGCGCAGCGAAGGGATGACAATCTTCGAGAGTTTATGACAGAACCGACAGAGAACAACTCGAAAAGTTTTTCGCGCCCCGCGGTGATCGCCAGCGCGCTGCTGCCCGTCGCGGCGGTCGTGGGGATTATTCTGCTCTTCCTGTCGCGCGGCACGGGACTCAGCCTGCAATCACCCGCGCCCATTGAAAACATTGCCTTCGAGCGCATACGCCTACTTCCGGGCGAGATCGAGGCTCACGTCCTGAACACTGGCCCCGAGCCGCTTACCATCGCGCAGGTTCAAGTAGGCTGGACCAATCGCGCCAACTGGGAATTTGAAGTTGAACCAAGTCCCACCATCAGTCGCCTTGAACGGGCTACGGTGCGCATCCCCTACCCTTGGATACCGGGTGAGCCATATGAGGTGGTGCTGATAACAGCCAACAGTTTGCTGTTCACACATGACATTGAGATTGCCGCCGAGACTCCCCGCCTGAGCGCGGAGATGTTCGGCAGCTTCGCGCTGCCGGGAATTTACGTCGGCGTGCTGCCCGTTTTTCTGGGCATCGGCTGGCTGCCGTTTCTGAGAGCGCTGCCGCGCCGCTGGTATTACTTCCTGCTCAGCCTGACCTCCGGCCTGCTCGTCTTCCTCGGCGTGGACGCCTTGCAGGAAGCGCTCGAAAATTCCGCCGATGTCCCCGGTCCGTATCAAGGAGTGGGGATCATACTCATCGGAGTCCTGTTGAGCATCGGAATGCTCTACTCCGTCTCCGGCTGGGTGAAGCGCAAGCAGCAGAACTCCGGGGCGGGTCCCACTCCGGAGTCGCCGCCGGAGTCACCCCAGGAGTCACCATTGTTACTGGCTTACTCGATCGCCTTCGGCATCGGCGTGCATAACCTGGGCGAAGGACTGGCCATCGGCGGCGCGTATGCGCTTGGCGAATTTGCCGCCGGAACCATGCTGGTGCTGGGCTTTACGCTACACAATCTCACCGAGGGCGTGGCGGTCGTCGCCCCGCTCATCGCCCCGCAGGCCCCATCGGAAAGCGGCGCGGCGGCACGGCCTCGCTGGATCCATCTGCTGTGGCTGGGAAGCCTGGCGGGCCTGCCCACCATCGCCGGCACGCTGCTCGGCGCGATGGCCTTCTCCGCCACCTGGGCCGTATTATTTCTGGCGATTGGCGCGGGCGCCGCGTTTCAGGTGGTAATCGAGATTACTCGTCATCAAATCCGCAAACAGGGCGCGGGAGCAATGTTCACGGCCCACAATCTGACGGGCTTCGCCGCCGGCCTGGCGATCATGTACGTAACGGGATTGTTCGTGACGATCTAGCGGAGTGGCTTTGACGGAGTGTCCTCAGATATCTTTACGTTGTCATCCTGAGCGCAGCGAAGGATCTGCTGTACCGTGGCGAGTCGAGCCGCATCAGAAAAAAGCAGATTCTTCGCTGCGCTCAGAATGACAGCCACTTTAGATGACCGTTGAGTTTAACTATGCCCACGATTGCATCGGAAAATTTATTGAAGGCCATACTCGAGTTGAGCGAGGACGGCGAAGCGGTGATCGCCGCGCGGCTGGCGCAGTTCCTGCGCATCTCGCCCGCCGCGGTCAGCATGGCGCTGAAGCGTCTGCTGCACAGGAAGGACATCCGCTTCACTCCCCGCAAGACCATCCTGCTGACGCCCAAGGGCTTTGAGCAGGCCTGCGCGCTGGTGCGCAAGCATCGTCTGGCGGAGCGGCTCCTCGTGGACGTGCTGCATATGCCGTGGGAAAAAGTTCACGACGAAGCCGAGAAGCTGGAGCACGCCATCTCGCCGGAACTGGAAGCGCGCCTGCTCGAATTGTTTGGCGCCGCCGGGACCTGTCCGCACGGCAGCCCATTTACGCCGCAGATGCCGCTGGGACAGCATCGCGATGAGGTCGCGCTCGCCGACGCACCGGTCAACCAGCCACTCCTCGTGGTGCGCATCGCCGAGCTGCATGAGCACGAAGAGAACTTCCTCGAATCGCTGGCGGCGCTGCACCTGAAGCCGGGCACCACGGTTCATGTCGCGCGAAAAACTTTTGATGGGATTCTGGAAATCAAGACCGGCGGCAAGAACGTTTCCGTGTCCCAACTGACCGGCTCACGCATCTGGGTGCGCCATTCCGCCAGCGCGTAACCCATGCCGCGTGCCAGTGCGGCGTGACAGTGCCGCGCGCGTCAGCAAGCGGGCCGATGGAATAACCACGTCTCGCCCGCCGATGATTTGTCCCAATCCTAAAATACAACAGTGCATTGATCGGGCGTTGGGTTCCATTGGCCCGCTCGCTCACGCGCGCGGCACTGTCACGCAAAACCGATCTTGTTGTTGCTTTGGCTTTGCCGTGGTAGCCGCGTCATCCCGGTTTGGGATGGCGCGGGCTTTTGGGCGGGTGGTGCG
>CAMBEY010000315.1 GCA_945865705.1 Candidatus Sulfopaludibacter sp. SbA3 | reverse complement strand
CTCGCAGCCAGCCAACACGGGAAGTTCTTCATCGAGCAGTGCGGCGAGCGCGCGTAGCAGGCGCGTCTTAGCCTGTCCGCGCAGGCCAAGCAGGATGAAGTTGTGCCGCGATAGCACGGCATTCACCACTTGCGGGATCACCGTGTCTTCGTACCCGATCACGCCGGGAAACAGCAACTCGCCGCTTTCTATCTTGGCGATGAGATTTTCACGCATTTCATCCTTCACGGTTCGCAACCGGTATTTTTGCTCCGAGTATGCGCTGCTGCGCAGTTCACCGAGCGATTGAGGCTTGAGTTTCATGACGTTCAATTCCTTCGCGTGGCCTGTATCAGGATGAATTAGGGCATGCCTGATTCCATGCCTTTATCTATGAATGACTGGACCAGTATATCAGTGGCGGCCGTTCCCGTTTGAACCCGCCTGGCTGTGCGTCGCCGCGAGACGCGAGAGAAAAGCCTTCAATTGGCCGAGATGTTCGATCACTTCGTCGAGCCGCTCGTTCTCGTTGCGCATCTCAAGCAGCAATTGACGGAAGGCCAGTTCTACGGGAACCTGCGCGACAATCTCAAATGCCAGGTGCGCACTGGCGCGCGAAGGAGCTTCGGCGGCTGGGTTGCGATCTTTGGTGGGAATCAATAGCAGAACTTCATTGCAGAGACTCACGGCCTCATCGCGGCGCTGATCAATGACGGTTACTTCCCCAACCTCCTCGTCATCGAAGAAAGTCACTTCGCCGCGCAGAAACGTCTCGTCCCGGTTCAAATTCAGAACCTCGAAGCGCCGCGAGCCACGCACGATAATATCCATGCGTCCGTCGTCATGCGTCTTAACGAGCTGCACCACCGCCGCGGTGCAGCCTGTCGATGATAGACCTTCGTCATTCGCCAGTACGATGCCGAACTCGGTTTCGTGTTCCAGGCAGTCGCTGATCATCCGCTTGTATCGCTCTTCGAAGATGTGCAGCGGCAGGTTCATGCGAGGGAATAATACGACTTTCAGCGGGAAAAGGGGCAGCAACAGTTCGCTCATGGAGCTATTATACTCGTCTGCCCATTTTTCGCGGCGCGCAGTAGATGGGTAGTTCTGCCGTTCGATGTGTCACCGCCATCCTGGCGACTCCAAATGCCAGCAAGCTGCCGGCGCTACGTCAAGAGAGCGGCAGAGGATGAAGCGAATGAGGGAGAGCTAGCGTTGGGACAATTTCAAGACCATTTTCAAGATAAGGTCGTGCTGATCACCGGCGCGTCGATGGGCGTGGGCGCGGGGCTGGCGCAGACGTTCGCAGCGCAGGGAGCGAAGGTGGCCATCGCCGCGCGCTCGGTGGACAAGCTGGAGTCGCTAGCGAAGTCGCTGCCCGGTGAATCGCTGGTGATCGCCGCCGACATGAGCCAGCCGGACCAAGTCCGCGACATGGTCGCGCAGACCGTCGCGCGCTTCGGGCGCATCGACATTCTGGTGAACAACGCCGCCGTGGGCATGTACGCCGCCGCATCCGACATGGACATGACCGCCTGCGAGCATCTGATCAAGACCAACTGGCTGGGGCCAATTCACGCCATTCAGGCCGCAGTTCCGGTGATGCGCCGTCAGGGCGGCGGGCAGATCATCAATATCTCGACCGTCGCCGCGCGCCTGCCGCTGCCCTACTTCACCGCGTACGCGAGCACGAAATATGCGATGACGGCCATGTCCGACATCCTGCGCATGGAGTTGCGGCCTGATAACATTCAGGTGCTGCTGGTGTTCCTGGGTCGTGTGCGAACCAACTTCACCGTGAACGCCTTCAAAGGGCCCGGCACAAAGGCCCTGGGCGGGAAGATGGGAGGCATCAGCGTGGAGCGCGCCGCGCGCGCCATTCTGCTGGCCGCGCGCTGGAAGCGCCGCGAGATCGTGGTCCCGTGCAGCAATCGCGTCTTTGGCTGGCTGCGGCGGCTGGCTCCGCCCGTGATCGACCGCTTGGCCTTGGCCCTGCTGAAGCCCATGATGAGGAAATAGCGAAACAGAGGATGCACGAAGCAGAGGAAGCAAAGGAAAGAAAATTCCCGCGCCAGAAAAATCACCTGACGCCGCTACCAAAACAAACCGCGACACGTTTTCGCGTGCCGCGGCTCTCATTGCAAATATTCAACTTCGATCAATACTAACCGCCACCGCCCGCGACGCCCGCGCCTGCGGCTTTGCGCAACTCGTCATAGGTGGAGATGACCGCGCCTGCCGGCTTCAGGTTGTACTCATTGGAAAACTGAGTGTGGACGTAAACGATTTTGCCGTCGAAGACCGTCATCAGTGGGCGAACATTCTTGATGTCATCGCCGGGGATGGTCAGGAAGTCGCGGTCGAGCACCAGGATGTCGGCGAGTTTGCCCTTCTCAATCGAGCCGAGCTTATCGGCCTTCAGGATATACTCCGCACCCCAGATGGTGGCCATCTTCAGCGCCGTGGCGTTGTCGATTTTCTCCTGCGCGCCCCAGACTTTGCCGGTCTCATCCTTGCGTGTAACAAACGCGTAGAGACCGTCCCAGACCGTCGCGGCGCCCTCGCCTTCATACGACACATGGATGCCCGCGTCGATCATGGTCTTCAACGGTGCTGGATAGGTGTTGGCGATCTTGTCGCCAAAATTTTCCGCGACCTCGGGACCATTGTTGATCGAGTTGGGATAACAACTGAAACGCACGCCCAGCTTGGCCGCCAGTGGGATATCCGCCGGGTTCACCAGATCGCAGTGGTCCGACGCCCAATTCTTGGTGGAGCCCGGGCCAAACTTCGCCTGCGCTTCCGCGATGAATCTTAAGAACAGCGCCACCGAGCGGTCGCCCGACATGTGCGTGTTGGCAAAGCGAATGCCGTGCTGCGCGCTGGCCATGATCCAGTCTTGATAATAGTTCTTGGGGATCTGTGCCGTGCGCCCGGCGGCACCGCGATATTCGCCGTCCTGATAGCACTGGCCCACCGGGTAGAGGTGGTCGATCGCGCCCTTCGAGTTCTTCGGCTGATTCGAACACATGCGGCTGCCCGAGCCATCAACGGAAGACGGGGAGACGGAGGTGATCCAGATCATGTCTGTGCCCGCGCCGATCGACGACCTCAGACGGCCCAGTTCCTTAGCGGGGTCCTTGATCACGCCGAACTCGTCTTCCAGTCCGTAGGCCACTCGCGATAGAAGCTGTCCGCGCGCCTCGAGCAGCTTCAGGCTCTCAACGCGATACTTGGGATATCGGCCGGAGACCGTGGTCAAGCCCATGGCGGCGAGCGCTTCCTGAATTTTGCGGAAACCGGGGGCCTGCACC
>CAMBEY010000314.1 GCA_945865705.1 Candidatus Sulfopaludibacter sp. SbA3 | reverse complement strand
TGTCGCGGCTCGGATCCGGAGTGGCGGCGCGAGCGGGATTGCAGGTGAAGATTTTCTCGCGGCTGGGGGAACTGCCGATGCCGCGCGGGCTGAAGGGGCCGCCGATGATAACTTCTTCGACGCCGGGATCGCCACCCTTGTAGGCCACGTAGTCACCCAGCGGCAGGCGGTCGAGTGACTCGGGACGGCTGTTGATTTGTTGCAGCGGGCCTTCCGGCTCGAAGTCGGCTTCGGCGAAGGCCACGGCCACCGTATGCGCGCCGGTGGTCGCGGGAAAGATGAGTTGAAGCTGGTCGTCGGCGCTCAGTTCGTAGTGCTCCTGCGCGGGGTCGCCGGTGCCTCCGGTCGAAAATATGGAAGCGGAGCGGCCATGCTTCTCGCCACCCACGGTGAAGGTCTTGATGAGCTTGCCGTCGACGCGCACGTCGAGTTGATGCGGCTCCTGTAGGCCGCGAATACGGTCGCGATAGTCGCGCGTCATGCGCACGCGGATGGAGTAGTTGGCGTCGAGCGGAAAATAATGCCGGATGGCCTTGCCGCCGCGCGATCCAAAGGGCAGGCTGTCGCCCATGCGGCTTTCCTGGCGCAGCGACTTGTCGATGAGATACGTTTCGTAATACGGCTTGGTCTCCGCATCACCCACGGCCTGGCGCGCGATGCGGCGTGCGGCGGTCATGTAGCGCTCGAGCAGCACGGGCGAAACGGAGAGCACTTCGCCATTGTTGTCGAACCCGTGAGTTGATTCATCGGGCAGGAGTAAGTCAATGGCGTTGACCTCGACCGCGAGCAGGTCGCGCACGGCGTTGGCGTACTCAGCACGGTTCAGACGATGTACCGTCGAGGAGCGGCCCGGGTTGACGTTCGCAGCAGCGGCGCGGTCGAGCGAAGTTTCAAGATAGGTCGCGAAGCCGTCGTATGTGACTTTGTCAGGACGCGGCGCGCCGGTGGGCGGCATGGCGCCAGTGCGCAGCTTGCGAATGACCTTCTCCCACACTTCGCCGTGTGCGGGCACATCGGCAAAGTCGATTTTTTCGAGCGAGAGGTTGGCCGTCTTGAGCCGGTCATTGTGGCAGGAGACACAGTAGCGATTGACGGTGGCGGTGGCAGCGTATCGTGTGCCCGGCGCAACCGGAGGAGTTTGCGCAGCGCCCTTCGCAACACCGAGTGATGCCGACGCGAGTATGACAGCGAACGCTATTCGCACGAGTGAGTTCCCCCGCAAAATTCTCCAGCGCGGATCGGCGATCGACATACCATCGTGAGCAGCCGCGCAGATGCCCAAACTATCCCAATTCGAAGCGAGTTTAGCGCATGGCGAAACTGCGTGTAAAGCCTATTAGTTCAGGGAAGTAACACAGACGAAACGCTGTCATCCTGAGCGCAGCGCAGGATCTGATTTCCGTTGTTAGTTGGAAAAAGCAGATCCTTCGCTGCGCTCACGATGACAGCGCGGGAGAGCGAGTAATTTACCAGCCGCGTGGTGCGGGAATTGCCGCCAGCGTGGTGATTTTGGTTGCGTCGGGATAGAGTACGCCCGTGCCCGGCCAGTCGCGGCTGGAGCGCGGTGAGTACCAGATGCCGCCCTCCTTGGTCAGGCGGATCTTGGGCATGTCGGCAATCTGCGGCGCGGGGAAGTAGTCGAACTTCTCCGTCTGCGAGTCAAAGCGGATTAGCGTGCCACCCTGCCCGGCGTCGGAGAACCACACGTACTTGCCCTGTGGGGTGAAGTCGTAGGGCTGCGAGACCTGGTGCGGAATTTTGTACTCGGTGATCTTGCCGGTCTTCTGGTCAAGCTTCACCAGCATGCCGGCGCTGAACAGTCCGCTCCAGATGGTCAGCCCGTCCGAGCCCACCGTCAGGCGGCGGATCAGCGCGGGTTGCGTCGGCGGATCGAACTCGGTGAACTTCTTGGTCCTGGTGTCGAACTTGGCGAGCTTGCTGCCGTGGAACTCGGCGATCCACACATTGTCGTTCGTGTCCACCACGACGCCATAGGGGAACGAGTTCGGAGTGGGGAGTATGTAGGTAGACATCTGCTTGGTCTCGCGGTTCCACACCGAAAGCCCGCCGCCAAGGATGTAGCTGACGTAAACATTCGCTTTGGAGTCGAAGGCGATGGAGTGCGGATGCTTCAGCGTGTCGTCGCTGATCACTTTTTTCGGATCAAACAGAAAACTTTCGAACCACTTTTCCGTCTTGGGGTCGAACTTCCACAGCTTCGGCTCGGTCTTGGGCACGCCTTCGTTTTCCGGCACCCAGATGATTCCCTGCTTGTCGATTTCCAGATCGTGCAGCGCGGCCATGGGGTTGGGCATCAGGATATCCTTGGAGACGCCGGTGCGCGGGTCGAGCTTGACGATGCGCGTCGGGAATCCGCGGTCCACGGTCCAGACAGTGCCGTCGGGATGAAGCTGCGGCTCCTGTCCCATGCGGCGTCCCGCAGCGAAACCCATCTCGCCGGTCGCGCCCGCTCTTTTGTATTTGGGATCGTTGACGCCCTGTCCCGGCGCATCGACATTGAAGTAATACTCGATGTACTGGGCTTTGGCGAGGATGGATTCGTCCACCGGCGGCTGCACTTCAATGCGCACCGAGCGCGGCTTCGCGTCGGGGCCGAAATTGTCCACCAGATATTTGGTCAGAGTGGCGCGATCGGCAGGCAACAGGTCCGCCGGCTGAATCTGCGCGCCCTGCGGATTGCCCTGCCCCAGCATCAGGTCAATGGCCTCGGACCACTTCTTCTCGTCAAAGGCGCGACCGGGCAGGTAGTTTTGGCCATGACAATAGATGCAGGTGCGCTCGGCGATGACGCGCCCGGGGCCGGCGGGATAGATTTCGTCGTACTTCATCTCTTGGCTTCTGCGCTGCTCGGCAGCGGTGGAGGCGTGCATGGACAGATTCATCGAGGCGGCCTGTCCCGCCGTCACTGTCAGCTTCTGCACGTCGGACTGCAAGCCCTTGGTCTTCACGCTGACTTCATACTCGCCGGGAAACAGATGCAGCGCGTTGTATTTGCCGCCCACGGTATAGACCATGTACAACATGCGCTTGGCATTATTGCGGAAATAAACCTGCGCGGCCTTGAACGGCTCCGCCGCTTCGACTGTTCCGGAAACCGTCGCCGTACCCGGCAACGTCGCCGCCTGCGCACTGCTGACCAAGCCCGGAAGCGCCGTCATAAGAAATGCCGCCAACCATAGCGCGCCCCACGCGGCTGCGAAATGGATCCGCATCGCTTGCTTCATTCCAACTCTCATGAAAACTCCTCCTTAAGCACTACACTTCTTGAAATATAATGCACGGG
>CAMBEY010000313.1 GCA_945865705.1 Candidatus Sulfopaludibacter sp. SbA3 | reverse complement strand
CCCCCGGGATCGTTAACCGTCGCCGCGGCGTGCGTATCCTGCTGGTAGAGGATAACCCGGTCAATCAGACTGTCGCGCTGCGCATTCTCGAAAAGAAGGGGCATCGCGTCTCCCTCGCCCGGGATGGCAGCGAGGCGCTTAAAGAATTGGAGAAGAAGGAATATCACGGCTTCGATTTGATCCTGATGGATGTCCAAATGCCGGTGATGGATGGACTGACCGCAACGAAAATCATTCGGGACAAACAGGCTCCGCTGGGATTGCATTCGCCCATCGTGGGCCTGACGGCGCATGCCTCCGCCGCGGATCGCGAAAGATGCCACAGCGCGGGCATGGATGGATATCTCTCAAAACCCTTCGACCCGTCTGAATTACACAACCTGATTGATCGGATGACCAGGGACCAAGGCGCTGCCTCCACACTGGCGGTATCTCCCGCCCCACAGGAGTGTCCCGCCGCCGACGCGGATCAGACGAATATCGACCGAGCCAACACGCGGGCGGACAACACCGGCGATGGTCCCACGAAAGAAATGATCCTGCGGCGTTTCGATGATGACGAATCTCTATTCAACGAAGCGCTGGATATTTTCGTTCAGCAGTATCCCGCGCAATTGAGCGCCATCCGTTCCGCAATCGAAAGCGGGAATGGACCGGACCTGGAGCGCGCCGCCCATGGACTGAAGGGTTCGTTGGGCATCTTCGGCGCGGTCGATGCCTTCGAGATTGCCTCGCGCATGGAGATCATGGGCAGCTCCGGATCGCTGGACGCGGCGGCGGCGTACTGGGTGAAGATCAAGTCCGCCACGGTGCTCCTGCATACCAGGCTGGAAAACCTGCGCGTGGAGATGTTCACCGAGGCCACCCAATGAATATTCTGATTGCCGACGACGACGCCACCAACCGCCTGATCCTCCGCCGCTTTCTGGAGAAGTGGGGATACCAGGTAACCGCTACCGAGAACGGCGCGCAGGCTTGGGAGGCGATGCAGGCGGCACAAGTTCCCGGCATCGCCTTGCTCGACTGGATGATGCCGGAGATGGACGGGATTGAAATCTGCCGGCGGCTGCGCGCACAGTCTGGAGCGCCCTACATCTATGTGATTCTGCTGACCGCCAAGTCCCAGAAGCAAGATATCCTGGCTGGCTTTGCGGCAGGCGCTGACGACTATCTCTCCAAGCCATTCGATACCGACGAACTGGCGGCCCGCGTGCGCGCCGGACTCCGTGTAGTGGAGCTGCACGCGGAATTACTTCAATCCAGACAGAAGTTGCAGGAGATGGTCAGCCGGGATGCCACCACCGGGCTGTGGAGCCGCGCGGCCATATTCGATTTAATCGACTCGGAACTTTCGTTATCCCGGCGGGAGGGTATGCCGTTTGGCATTCTGCTGGCGGACATCGACCATTTCAAGGTCGTCAACGATCAATATGGCCATCTCATTGGCGACGAAGTTTTGCTGGAAGTGGGCAACCGCATCTCGCGCTGCCTGCGCCGCCATGATGCCGCGGGCCGCTATGGCGGCGAAGAGTTCCTCATTCTGACGCGCCCGGGAAAGGCAGAAGGATTACTATCGCTCGGTGAGCGCATACGGGCAGAGATCGCGGCCACTCCCATGCAGACGAGCCGTGGTCCGATATCGATCACGCTGAGCCTGGGCTTTACCATCTGTCCGGGATCACACCCGACGGATCGCAGGCTGCTGATCGACGAGGCTGACTCAGCTCTCTATCGCGCCAAGCACACGGGCAGGAATCGGGTGGTGGATTTCCGTGCCTGCCAGCCCGAGACAGAGTCCGCTATAGCCTGATCCGAGCCGCGCCAGTAATCGCGCGGCTCGGATACACCATCCCGAAAAATGGTCCAGGAAAAAGTTTAGTTGGTGGAAACAATTGAGGTTCGCCGTGGTCCCGCACTGATGAGTCCAGCGCTGATGGGTCCGGTACTGCTGATGACGCGTCCAGCTTTAGTTTTGGCTTTCACGCTGGTTTTGGCTTTCGCGCTGGCCGTGGGTTTGGCGCTGGCCTTGACCGGAGTGCGCGGCGCGGGCAGCTTCTTCACCACTTTAGAAACCGGAGCCTTCACCTTCACCGTGGTCGCTTTCGCCTGCAGGTTAATTTCCTTGATCGGCTTGGGTGCCTCGAATGCCACTGAAATATTCACCGTCGCAAGCGGCGGCTTGGTTGCATACCGAAGCGATATGCGGGCAGGCACGGGGTAGGAAATGGGAGTCTGATCCGGCAAGGTGGTGGAAATCACCTCCACGACGTACTCTCCTTCCGGCAAACTAAAGAAACCGAAACGACCGAGTGCATCGGTGGTGGTTTGATGTTTTCCATTCTCCAGACCGAGCACGACGCCTTCCGGAGCAGGCGCGCCATTCTGATCCCTGACTTCACCCGCGAAATTCACCAGCGGTTCGACGGCCAGTTCGGCGCGAGCCGTCTGGTCAGCCTTTACCTCAACAACCAGTTCGGTCGGATCGAGCGGACTAAAATCCGCTGGCAGACGGTCCTGATCCAGAGTGAGGACCCGCTTGCCCTGAAAGATTTCCGGGAAGGCGAAGTAGCCGGTCGCGTCGGTCTTGGAGCGCACTCCGGTATCGGCGATAATCCACACATTGGCCGCGGGCAGGTCGCCTTCCATGGTGCGCAGTTTCACGAAGCCCGCGACGGCCCCCAGCAGCGGCGCCTGCGCGGAAAGGTTGCCGGGCATACCATTGAACGCGGAGTTGCCCCAGCCCAGTTCGCGCGAAACGCGCATATAAATATTCCAATCATTGCTCTGGTTCAGCACCGTCGCGGGCACCAGGCCGCGCGTATTCAGCAGAAACAGATTTTGCGGGTTCAGCAGCGTGTTGCTCTGCGTGCGGAACCCCTCGAACCGAATGCCCACGCCGCTGGGCGCTTCCCAGGTCATCCCCAACACGGAAGTGCTGGCGACGTTGGTGGTGAACAGCGAATCATTGGCCAGGTCTTTGCCCTGCTCCCAATTACCGTAGAGATTGAGCTTGCCATGTCCCCACTGTAGCGATGCGCGGGTGAAATAGGATTCCTTGCTCTCATCGCCCGCCACGCGCTGGAGGCGCACCGCGCCGCTGCCTGAAAGACCGCGCCACGAGTAGGAATCTTCCACTTCCCAACTGGTGACCTGCTGATTGGTTCCATGCATCCGCTGCTCGGTGCGCATCCAGGAGACGCGCAGGTTGTGGCGGTAGACGGGGCGGCTGAGCGATCCCAGATATTGCCGGTGGCTATGATGCGTCGTTTCCTGCGTCGTTTCTTGCTTAGGGGAAATCGAGCGCAATCCAATCTGA
>CAMBEY010000312.1 GCA_945865705.1 Candidatus Sulfopaludibacter sp. SbA3 | reverse complement strand
GCTCGGCAGTGGAGTAGATGCGCTTGGGATCGCGGATGCCCATCGCCTGCGCGCGCTCAACCAGTTCGGGAGTGTCCAGCACCAGACGCGCTTGAATCTCGCCGTTCAGGCAACGCAGCGCCGCGGCGGTGATGACTCCTTCGGGAGCGCCGCCAATGCCCATCACCGCATGAACGCCGGTTCCCACCACCGCAGCCGTGATACCCGCCGAGAGGTCGCCATCGCCAATCAAGCGGATGCGCGCGCCGGCCGCGCGAATGTCATCCATCAATTTCTTGTGGCGCGGGCGATCCAGCACGATCACCACCAGGTCTTCAATCTCGCGGTCCAGCCGCCGGGCAATGGCTTTCAGATTATCCTTCACCGGCGCATCGATATCGACAACGCCTTTGGAGGATGGCCCCACGACAATCTTCTCCATGTAGCAGTCCGGAGCATTGAGCAGTCCGCCTTCTTCGCTGGCCGCCAGCACTGCGATGGAGCCAGGAGCACCGGTGGCGCAGAGGTTGGTTCCCTCCAGCGGGTCGACGGCGATATCGATGGCCGCATAAGCGGCGCCATTCTCGTTCTTCGCGCCCACCTTCTCCCCGATGTAGAGCATGGGGGCTTCGTCGCGCTCGCCCTCGCCAATCACGATGGTACCGCGCATGGGAACCGTGTCCATGGCCTTGCGCATGGCCTCTACCGCCATCTGATCAGAGTGGTGTGCGTCGCCCACGCCAATGGTGCGCGCCGCCGCGATGGCAGCTTCCTCGACCACTCGCAATAATTCAAGAGAAAGTTCCAGCTCCATCCGATTGCTCCTTGAATCAAAATGACTTACCGCACACCATCAGCGATGCCCGTGAGGCTCGCGGGAGACTATGGATTAATCAATATGGACTAATCAATAACGACGAGCGGGGCGTCGGCATCCACGCTTTCGCCAACCGTTACGTTGATCTCTTTCACCACGCCAGACGCAGGCGCGACCACGGGGATCTCCATCTTCATGGCCTCCATGGTCAGGAGAGTATCGTCTTCAGCGACATTGTCGCCCACCTTACAACTGATCGCCAGAATCTTGCCCACCATGGGTGCGATTACTGTTTCCGCCATGCGCTGCTCCCTGCTCCGATATGAACCACTCGAGATGAATTGGGGGACCCGAAAGTCCAAACTATTTTTGCTGCGCTTCTCGAACTTTCCGCGCCGTTTCGCGCATCCGCAGGTCCGCGGATCGCTCTTCCATCAAATCGGCCTCGTAGGGCTGCTCCGTCTCGCGCAGCAGGGCAACATACTCATCCAGAATCTCCGGCAACTTCCCGTTGTCCTGCCCCAGATGCTGGATGCGAATCGCCAGCGCGCGCTGGAAAGCCTTCTCCGCCTCGTCGTATCCGCCGCGCATGCGCGCCAACCGGCCAATCTGCACGAGCGTTGAGGCAATCGGCAAGGCATCCTTGCCCAGACCAACTTCTTGCAGCCTCAGAAAGCGCTTGTAAACTTCCTTCGCTTCCGTGAGTTCCTGACTGCTTTCGTAGATTCCCGCCAGCCGCTGCGTCGTGTCGTACAGCGACGGATCATCCGCCCCCAACCGCTCGCTGTCAGCGTCAAACGCCAGCGAATAATACTCCGCCGCGGCTGTGTAGCGCTGCCGTGCCTCGTAGAACCGCGCCAGCCTGTGCAGGCTCAACGGAATGCGCGATGCCTCGCTCTCCGTATTGCGAGCCAACTCCAGCGCCGCCAGCAAGTGCTCTTCAGCCTCAATGCTGCGGCCAGCGTCAAGGGCCTCCGCCGCGGACTGATTCAACTGTTCCCAATTCGGTGCGCGCCGATTGCAGGAACCCCCCATAACGGCCAACGCCAAAGTCAGCGACGCGGCTAGCGCCAAACCGATCAGCGTCAGCCGAGGCCAGCATCGCGCAGCTCCACGCATCGTCACGCCTTTGGGCACCACATCATGATCCGAATCGTTCATAGTAATGCAAACACCGCGCCGGCACAAGCTGCTGTGCTGATTGGTCGTGGATCATTTTTGAAACTCGCTGGGGAATCGCATCCTGGGATGATGGAAGCTGGACCGCCCAGTCAGTGATATACACCTGGCTCGACAAAAATGCGAAGGCCGAACGCGGGGGCAAATTCCCAGTCGAGGCTTTTCCCCAAGCACTGGACTTTGCGATTTGAAGAGGATACCTTCGGCTTTCCTTCAAACCAGCACCTTGAAATAGAGCTTCCAGAAATATATCGTTTTTGGTATATTGAAATATGAGTTGGACAGTCGAGACCCTGAATGAAACCGTTGCTTCAGAAGTCGAGGCCTTGCCCGAAGACATGCGGGCGAGGCTTGCGCGTATCGCCAAGCTCATCGAGGAAAAGGGTCTGGAACGTGTCGGCGAGCCGCACGTCAAGCATTTGGAAGGCCGCCTGTGGGAGATACGGCTAAAGGGCCGCAGCGGGATTGCGCGGGCGCTGTATGTGACGGCTGTGGGCAAGCGCGTCGTGATTGTACGGGTCTTCGTGAAAAAGACGGAGAAAACGCCGAGGCGCGAGATTGATCTGGCCCTGTACCGCGCGAAATCAGCTCCATGATGGAGAGGTAGCAATGGCACGCATAACTGACCTGCACAAGAAATGGCTGAAAGAGCCGAAGTACAAGAAGGCTTACGATGCGCTGGAGGAAGAGTTCGTCCTAGCGGCGGCCGTGATGGACGTGCGGAACCGCGCCGGTCTGACCCAGGAGGAACTGGCCCGGAAAATGGGTACGACGCAGCCCGTCGTCGCTCGTCTGGAAAGCGGACGCACGCGCCCGTCGATGCGGACACTGGAGCGTTTGGCCGATGCGACTGGATCGCGCTTGCTCATCCGCTTTGAACCGCGCGACGGGAAGAGGCCTATCGGGTGAAGCAGCACAACCGGAATGCTGGTTCAAGAATCAACCTTCAAGCGGTACCCTCACGTCGTAACTGATTTGGCAGAGATCATTCGGTTTTCCAGCAGGTAGACGAGTATAGACGCATGTGCGTCGGCTGCGTTTTAAAACTGGCTGCAAGTCAATCCCCGGCCAGCCAGCGCTCGACATCCTCTACGGTGCGCGGGAGGTCCGCGCTCAGCAGGACGCCGCCGTCTTTGGTAACCAGCACCATGTCCTCGATGCGCACGCCGATGTTTTCTTCGGGCAGATAGAGGCCCGGCTCGATGGCCAGCACCATGCCTTCGCGCAACGGCGTGGCGCGATCGTCCGAATCATGCACGTCGAGGCCCACCTGATGCCCGATGCCATGCGTGAAGTATTTCCCCAGCGGCTGACCGATGCGGTCCTGCCCGTGCGTGTTCAGAT
>CAMBEY010000311.1 GCA_945865705.1 Candidatus Sulfopaludibacter sp. SbA3 | reverse complement strand
CAAGCGGGCCTATGGAACCCAACGCTCCGGGTCCCGGGGTTTTGAGCTAGAACCCACGTTCGGACACAAAATCACAACGTAATTGGGCACAAGAAAGCAGCGGCAACCGGGAGGTGGCTTTTCCATCGGCCCGCTTGCTGACGCGCGCGGCACTGTCACGCGATACTGTCACGCGGCACTGCCCGCGCGACGCGGAAACGGCTTGCGTGGTGGCGGCGCGGGGGCTTACAATCAGGGGCATACAGGGCCAAATTTTGGTGCGGGAATTCTGGAGGGTGTATGGCGAAAATCTTTTTGAAGTGGGGCGTAGCTTTAAGTTTGGCCTTGGCGTTGGCAGTGCTGGCTCCGGGCGCGATGGCGCAGGATTTGCCCGACGGACCGGGCAAGGCCGAGGTCGAGACGCAGTGCTCCACCTGCCACAACCTCAATCGCGTGGTCAATCACAAGGACTCGCTGGAAGGCTGGCAAGCTCTGGTGGACCAGATGGTCGGCATGGGCGCCATGTTTACCGACGATGACAAGAGTGTGATCGCAACTTATCTCGCCAGCAATTTCTCCGACAAGGTCCCGGAAAAAGCTCCCGAGCCGGCGGCGGCTCCGGCTGCCGAACCGACGCCACAGGCCCAGCGTACTCCGGCGGCAGGTGCCGCAGGTGGACGCGGCGGAGCGCAGGCGGGTGGCAATGCCCCTGCGAATGCCCCTGCGGGCGCCAATGCGGCGGCCATCGACGTGCAACTGCCGGAGGGCGTGGCCAAGGCATTTATCGAAGAGTCTTGCGTGCAGTGCCACGCATTGTCGCGCATCACGCGCGCCGGCAACACGCGTGTGGAGTGGGAGCGCGTCGTTGAGGGCATGATCCGGCTCGGCTCATCGCTGGCCGACAATAAAGTTCCCATGGTGGTGGACTATCTGGCCGCGGCGTTTCCCAACAAGTCGCCCCAGCCGAAGCTGATTCCCGGCAGCGTCGAGATTAGCATCAAGGAGTGGCAGGTGCCCACGCCGGGATCGCGTCCGCATGATCCTCTGGTGACGCCGGATGGCATGGCCTGGTATACGGGCCAGCGCGCCAACGTGCTCGGCCGCTTCGATCCCAAGACCGAGAAGTTCACGGAATTTCCTCTGCCCGAGAAGCATGGCCCGCACGGGCTGATCAACGACAAGGAAGGCAACATCTGGTACACGGCGAACTCGGCGGCGGCCATCGGCAAACTCGATCCCAAGACCGGCAAGGTAACCGAATACAAGATGCCCGATCCCAAGGCGCGCGACCCGCACACACCGATCTTCACGCCGGACGGCAATCTGTTTTTCTCGTTGCAAGGCGCCAACATGGTAGGACGCCTCAATCCGAAAACCGGTGAAATAAAACTGGTTTCGTTCCCCACCGCGCGCTCGAACCCTTATGGCATGGTGGTGGATTCGAAGGGCACGCCGTGGGTCTGCGAGTTCGGCGGCAACCGTCTGGCCAGCATTGATCCGGTGACGATGGAGTTGAAGGAATATTCGTTGCCCAACGAGGCCACGCGTCCGCGGCGCATCGCCATCACCAGTGATGACGCCATCTGGTTCGCCGATTACGCGCGCGGCTACTTGGGCCGTTTTGACACCAGGACGCACACCACCAAAGAGTGGGCCTCGCCGAGCGGGCCGGAGTCGCAGCCCTACGGCATCGAAGCGATTAAGGATGTCATCTGGTACAGCGAAAGCGGCGTCGAGCCGAACGCGGTTGTGCGCTTCGATCCCAAGACGGAGAAGTTTCAGACTTGGGCGATTCCCTCCGGCGGCGGCGTGGTGCGCAACACCAGCCACACCGCGGACGGCAAAGAGCTGTGGATGGCCACCAGCGGAGTGAACGGCATCGCGCGCGTTACCATTGGACAGTAGGCGGGCCGTAGTCATTCGTCGAGAGATTGCGCGGGAGCCGTTCGCCAAACGGGCGGTTTCCTGCGCCGCGTTTCCATATCTTGTACGGCACCCCATTTTCGCAAATTTTTGGTCAAACAATTGACATAGCCAGCTATCGCAATGCTATTCTGTAAGTGTCTGGCATAAATAGGTTTGGCGGCTGGCAAGGCTCCTGACGAGCGCTTGGGCCGACACCCATGAACATTTTTATCCCTACTTGCCCTAATGATCTTTCTTGTGGAGAGGGCTGATGAAAATTTGCTGATCGAGGCAAATTAATTTTTTAAAAAAGATACAGGAGCAAGTAAAAATGAGCATTTCCCCCAATACAGATATGGGCGCCCCCGGCGCGGGATCGTCCTACGCGCCGCCACCCTCTGGCGGCGGCAAAACCACCATCGCGCTGGCCGTTCTCGCCGTGGTGATGGTGGGTGGCATGTATTTGCAATATAGCTACACCAAGTCGGTGAATGACCAGTTGGCGAGTCTAGTGGCGCGGCTTGAGAAAGATAATCAGGTGCAGGATGCGGGACTTGAGCAACTGCACACTCGGCTGAAGGAAGCCGACAACAAGCAAGTTGATCTGCAGGGCGAAATCGCGGAGGCCAAGAACAAGTTAGGCGCCACGGCGAGCGATCTGGCCCGCACGCGTCAGGCGGCGGCGGAGCTGGCCCGTCAGCAGCAGGCCACGCAGGAGAATGCGACGCAGCTCTCCAATCAGCTCGGCCAGTTGTCGCAGGATCAGGCAGCCACCAAGGGCAACCTGGGCAATCTCGCAACGGATGTTACCGGTGTAAAGACTGAAGTCAGGTCCACGCAGGCGGAGTTGAACGCCACCAAGGCGGAGTTGAAGCGCGTGGTTGGCGACCTCGGCGTGCAAAGTGATCTGATCGCGCGCACGGGATCGGATCTCTCCGATCTGCGGCTGCGCGGCGAGCGCGACTACATCGAGTTCGACATCACCAAGAAAGCCAAGCGCCAGAAGGTGGGCAGCGTGCAACTGGAACTCAAGAAGACCGACGACAAGCGCCAGAAGTTTACGCTCGCGCTGACCGCCGATGACAAGACCGTCGAGAAGAAGGACAAAAACCCCTTCGAGCCGGTCCAGTTCTACCTGCAAGGCCAGCGCCAGGCGACGGAGATTGTGGTCCAGAAAGTGCTGAAGGACCGCATCACCGGCTACAGTTCAACACCCAAGGTGAAGGACGCGCGCGCGTCGATGTAGGTTGGGCTAAGCGAGCCCAAGCGCGGTATCTCACGAATCGAGTGGAGAGTCCGGAAACTTATTGAAACGATCCTGAAAGGGAATTGAGAAAACAGCCAGAGGCCCCCGCCGCTGGCTGTTTCTCTTTGCGCCCGGAGGCTGTAACGCGATCCGAGCCGCGACAGTCATGCGAGCGTCCAGAGTGCGCGAA
>CAMBEY010000310.1 GCA_945865705.1 Candidatus Sulfopaludibacter sp. SbA3 | reverse complement strand
AAGCGCAATCAGATCGAGCGGCTCTTCCGCAGACTCAAAGGTTTCCGCCGCATCTTCTCCCGCTTCGATAAACTCGACGTCGTCTTCCTCGCTTTCCTCAACTTCGCCCTGATCGTCGAGGCCCTCCGTTAGTGTTAACACGCCCTAGTGCTGATGAGCCTTGACGCGCAATATCTCCTCATCAATCTGCGCTTCGATGGCATGCTTCATCCCGTTCGCCGGGTTCTTCGGGATGATGATCAAAACCTCCGGCCCATTCGGCACCTCGAGTTCGATATTCCAGGAATGGGTGGCGGTGTTCATCTCCACCAGGGCCAGATCCCAGTCCAAGTCTCTCGAATCCAGCACTGCTTCCACCGTTTTTTCGATCTGTTTCTGTTCGTCCATCAGACACCTCCCGCAATGACTGGAGCGCCCCATGCTACGGTGCGGCCATTGAGCTAATCTCGCTCTGGGAAAGAGTGTACACCACTCGCGGCCAGCACAAAAGCCTACTCCGAGGCTATTGTTTCTAGCCCGTATTTAACGATGGCCGGATGAACCGCTGGCGAAGCTAGAAATTGAATTAGCTTGCGCGCGCCCGCCGGGTCCTTCGCGTTCACGGCGATGCCCGCTGAGAATACGGTTACTTTCTGCGCGCCTTCCGGCAACGGGCCTACGTAGTCGAGGCCCGCGATGGGCAGAAGTTCGCTGACCTGTTGGAAACCGATCTCGGCGGCGCCGCGCGCGACCACATCACCCACGCGCTCGCTGACGATGCGCTGGCTCTTGTCCTTGAGCTTGTCGGCGAGGCCGAGCTTAGGAAACAACTCCGTTGAGAGATACGTCCCGCTGGCGCTGGCCGAGTAGGCGATTGATTTGGCCGCCAGCAGCGCGCGCACCAGCGCGTCCACCGTCGAGATGTCCGGCTTGGCCGCGCCCTTCTTCACCGCCATGCCGATCACCGAGCGCACCAGATCCACGCGGCTCCCCGCCACCACCTTGCCCTGCTTGATCAAATCATCCAGCGCCGTATCGGCCATGATGACGACATCCACCGGCTCGCCGCGCTCCAGACGCATGGGGATCGAGTCCGGCGCGCCGCCCATCGACGCGCCAAAAGCTGTAACTACCTTACTACCCGAGGCGCGCTCGAACTCCGGGACGACATCGTTATAAGTGGCGGTGAATCCTCCCGAGGCCATTACATGAATTTCGCCCGCCAGCGCCACGCTCGGCGCGCCCAGCATTATTACGCAAGCGATCACCCCCGCCAGCAATGCACGTCTCAGTAAGTTCCTCATGACTGCCCTACCCTTCCGAAGATGCGCTTGTAGCCACGGCACGCTTTTTGTGCCGTGGGCATTTCTCTACGCACTACCGAAAATCCTACGGCACGCAAACCGTGCCGTGGCTACTCAACGATGGTGAAAATCTCGCGCGTGCCGGACTCCACCAGCGGCACGAACTTCTGATACGCGGCCTGAAAGTCCGGGTGGGACATGTTGCGCGGCATGTCCGCCTCCAGCGCCGCCAGGCTGGGCACGGTCAGCTCCAATACCAATGTATAGAACGTCCCTGTCATGTCCGTCAAAATGCGGGTGGAAAAAGTGGAACCGGCGCGCTTCTGCGCCGCCACCGCCTCTTTAATCGCCGCCACCGCGTCCTTGGCCTTCCCAAACTTCAAGCGAAACGAATTGCGTACTACGATCATGTCATCCTCCCTGTGATGGTCGCGGCAATTGTCCGCCGCTGTTCCTGCGAAGTCGTAAGCGCACATTATACCCGCAATCCTGGTTGTGACAATTCGCCATTGGTCGCCATTGGCCTCCGATGGCCGCCTCCATCGGTTACAATTAGGAGAATCCCGCGAGGGCCAGTGCTGTGCCCGAATGAGTGGGACAATGAGTGGAACAATGAGTGGAACAACGAGCGGGACTACGAGCGGGACTACGAGTGGGCGGAATTGGGTGCAGAACTATGAATAACACGGAGCGTACGCACCGAAACTACCCGGCAATGAATTGGCGATCCGTCGCCGCGCGCGCCGCCATGTGGCTGCTGATGGCCGCGCCCGGCATCATGCCCGCCTGGGCGCCTGTCTACGCACAAGTCGCGACGGGCGCATCGGAAGAGCAGCAGTTGCGCGACCCGGACGCGCGCATCCGCGAGCGAGCTGTGCGCGATATGGGCGAGCGCGGCAACGCCGTCTATGTGCCCTCGGTGGCCGCGCTGGTGCAGGACCCGGACGAGAAAGTCCGCATGACCGTGGTGCGCACTCTGATCCGGCTCGGCTCGGATGCCAGCCTCTCGCCGCTGTCCATCGCCGTGCGCGACAGCATTCCCGAGATTCGCTATCTGGCCATCGACGGCCTGGTGAACCACTACCTGCAAGGCTACGTGAATACCGGCTTCGGCGGCGTTTTTAGATCGGCAACCAAGCGCGTCGCAGGCCTGTTCGACAATGCCGATTCCACGGTGGTGGATCGCGACACGCGCCTCGATCAAGTGGTGGTGGAGACGCTGCGCCGCGCGATGATCGGCGCTCCCGACATGAACACTCGCGTGCGCGCCGCCCGCGCGGCGGGCATTCTGCGCGCCTCGACGCTATCGCCCGATATGGTCGCAGCCGCCTTCGGCGAAAACGTCGAGCTGACTGCGGAGATTCTGCGCGCGCTGCGCAAGATCGCCGACTTCTCCGCCGGCCCGCGTCTGGTCTTTCTGCTGAATTATCCGCAGTTGAGCATTCAACGCGAGGCGGCGATCACCCTGGGACTGCTGCGCACCACCGAGGCCATCCCTGAACTGCGCCAGCTCTTCGAGAACACGCTGGACAAGGAAGTTCGCAAGGCCGCGCTGGAGGCCCTGGCCTTCATGCCCACGGTCGAGACCGCGCCGATATTCGAGGACTCTTTGCGGGATCGTGACGGGCACATCCGCGCTTCATCCGCGCTTGCGCTGGGGCGATTGAAGGACCCCAGGCATCTCGGCGTGCTGGAGCAAGTTCGTCTGGGCGAGCGCGATGAAGGCGTGAAGCTGGCCATCGCCTTCGCTCTGATCATGAACGGCAAGCATGTGCTGCTCGACCAGGTGGTCTCCGCGCTGGGCAGCCGTCTGCGCGGCGGCGAAGCCGAGGCCTATCTGGTGGAAGCCGCGCGCGATGACACCGTGCGCGACGCGCTTTACCCTCGGCTGTACCACAAGGAAGCGAGCGTCCGCGCGGGACTGTGCCGCGTGCTGGCGGCCTCCGGCGACTCGCGCTCGATCAACTATCTGGAAGTGTTGCTTAAGGATCGCGACAACAACGTGGTCGCCGCCGCCAGCCGCGCCGTCCGCATCCTGCGCACGCAACCGGTGCGTTAACCGAGCCGCGACCGGGAGGGAGCGGTGGTTGG
>CAMBEY010000309.1 GCA_945865705.1 Candidatus Sulfopaludibacter sp. SbA3 | reverse complement strand
ACCGGCATTCCCATCCGGCCCATCTACTACATGAGCGCATTCATCGGCGAAGGCGTGCCGGTCTTCGACATCCGCAAGGAGATGAAGGAGGACACCGACATGCTGATCCGCACGCAGGCGCGGGGCAGCGCGCTGGCGCGAGTGCTGGGCAAGCATCCCGCCACGCTGCTGCGCGGACACGGCTGCGTGGTGGTGGCCGACAACGTGAAGCTGGCCACCTTTAACAGTTACTACCTGCAAACCAACGCCGCGCTGCAACTGGAAGCCATGGGCATCAGCAGTGAAGTTACCTACCTGACCGACGCCGAGTCCGCGCGCGTGATGACAGACCTGTGGGGCAAGGGCCGCTACACCCGCGCCTGGGACATGTGGAAGCAAAAAGCGATGGGGAAGTAGAAGAGGTCTCAATTCTGACCAAGACTCTCAACGACTTGGATAGCAGGCAGCGTGAAACTGGAAACAACTCAATTGATCCTGCGGGATTGTGTCGAAGCCGACTGGCGCAGCGTGCAGGAATACCGTGTCGAGGACGGCTACCTTCGCTACCATCCCGAGGAAACCTCGAGCAATGAGCGCGCCCGCGAGTTCGTCCAAATGGTGATGGGCTGGGCCGCCGAGCAGCCCCGCCAGAAGTATCAACTGGCCATCACGCGCGCATCGGATGGCGTGCTCATCGGGAGCTGCGGGGTGCGCATTAGCTCGCCGGAAGATCGCGAGGCGGAATTCGGCTGCGAGCTCGATCCGCGCGAATGGGGAAAGGGGTTGGGGGCGGAGGCCAGCCGCGCCATCATCGATTACGGCTTTCGAGCGCTGGGGATGCACCGCATCTGGGCGCACACCATCGGCGACAATCTGGCCGCAGTGAAACTCGCTGAGCGCATGGGCATGCGGCAGGAAGGCCGACTCCGAGAGCGACAATTCTTCAAGAACCGCTGGTGGGATCGCGTCATCTATGCCGTCCTGGAGCAGGACTGGCATTCGTGAGCCTAGGTGGGCAGGACTTTCACAATTACGAGGCTAGGAAACGCGGTTCGGAAGAAGCGGTCATCCGCTGTGAGCAAATGATAGCGGTGTACGTCTGCATGTGCGCCGATCAGGAAGTCCGCAAGAATTTTGCGTGGGCCCGCTATGCCATGTTTCTTCCTGCGTTCCGCGTAATGCGCGAAGGCAAGTCCTGCTGCTCGCCAGACAGCCTCACTGATTACCCAATCAATTTGAATATTGGTGGCCTCAAAGAAACCATCCAGGAATTTTTCGTCGCGTCCCCGGTTCGCGAGCAATTCCGAATATACCGGCGCGCAGACAACGATTTCTCTCTGCTCGCCCGCCAAATCAAGCGCCCGCTGTGCCGCATCGCTTAGGCTGGCATCGCTATCCCACAAAGCCACAAACACATTGGAGTCAACCGAAGTGTTCATCGGCCACGGAACTCCCGAAACCATTTGAGCATGGCTTTGCGGCCGGATGGAATTCCGGGGTTTCCGATGCCGCGATATTTCGCGAACGGGCTGTCGGTGCGGACAGGGCTCACGCGAACTTTTTTGCCTTCTGTTTCAAACAAAAGCCGGTCACCCGCTCGGACGCCTAAGAGGCGACGGATGTCCACCGGCACGGTGATCTGCCCCTTGCTGGTGATGCGCGCTTGTTTTTGCATAGCTCCTCCCATTCCTTACTTTATCACAACCCTCCTTACTTTGGGACTTGCGGTTGGAACGACACGGTGTTTCGGGCTGGCGGGAATGAATAAGTGGAGGATGCTATCGGCTCTCGCCGCTTGGACCGCGTCTTGACATTGCGGCGGCAAACGCGCCACCATAAATCATGCTTATTGGTACTCAGTTCCGGCCTTGCAGTTGTTGTTGCGCTATAATAGTTGTCTTGCCGGTGTGGGGTATCGTGTAAGCGTAGTTAAGCGGAAATCCTACATTTCATCCGGCCCACCAGGAGAATCGATCATCCCCGGTGGGTTTTGTTTTTGCCCTTTTTGCCCTGTTTGATGGTGACACTATG
Source organism: Candidatus Sulfopaludibacter sp. SbA3 (assembly GCA_945865705.1). Taxonomy (GTDB): domain Bacteria; phylum Acidobacteriota; class Terriglobia; order 2-12-FULL-54-10; family 2-12-FULL-54-10; genus SHUM01. Next base: position 1,373 of record CAMBEY010000309.1, on the reverse strand, counting down.
AGAGAAATGAATATGCAAACATCCGCAACGTTAACCGAGCGCTGGGGGCAGTTGCCGGCAGACACGCGCGAAGAGATTGACGTCTTCGAGGCCGAACTACGCCGCTTCCAGACCGGGCAGATGCCCGAGAAAGTCTTCACCGAGTTTCGTCTGCGCAACGGCGTCTATGGGCAGCGGCAGAACGGCGTGCAGATGCTGCGCATCAAGATTCCCATGGGCATGATGACCACGCGGCAGTTGGAGGTGTTAGCCGATCTCTCCGAGGAGTATGCCGACGGCATCAGCCACATCACCACGCGCCAGGACATCCAGTATCACTACATGGATATCAACGACGCGCCCAATGCGTTCCGCCGCCTCGCTGAAGTGGGCATCACCACCAAGGAAGCCTGTGGCAACGTGGTACGCAATGTGACGGCCTGCCCGCAGTCGGGCGTCTGCTCGGATGAGACGTTTGACGTTACCGCCTACGCGCAGGGCATGGCCTACTTCATGCTGCGGCACCCCGACGCGCAGAGCTTCGGGCGCAAGTTCAAAATTGCCTTCTCCGGTTGCGAGGACAACGCCTGCGGCCTGGCCATGATGCACGACCTCGGCGCCATCGCAGCCGTGCGCGAAGTGAACGGCAAGCAGGAGAAGGGCTTCAAGGTGTACCTCGGCGGCGGGCTGGGCGCCATTCCGCATCAGGCCAAGCTCTACTCGGACTTTGTTCCCGCCGATGAACTGCTGCCGCTGATGCAGGCCGTGTCGCGCGTCTTTGCGCGGCTAGGCGAGAAGAAGAATCGCGCCAAGGCGCGCATGAAGTTCCTGATCGCCAAACTAGGCATGGACGAGTTCGCCAGACTGGTGCGCGAGGAGCGGGAGAAGTTGCCGCTTGATCCGCGCTGGAAAGAGTATCAGGCCGACGCTGAAAAATTTGTCGAGAAGCCGCTGAAGCCCGCGTCGCAGTTGGACCCGTTGGATATGTCCAGCGCGGACGCGGAGTTCCAGCGCTGGCACTCGACCAACGTCCAGCCGCAGGCGCAGGCAGGTTATTCGATGGTAACGGTGTCGCTGCCGCTGGGTGACATCTCGGCGTGGCAATTGCGCTCACTCGCCGGCGTCTGTCGCCAGTATGTGGGCGACGCGGTGCGCGCCACGGTGGATCAGAATCTGTTGATTCGCTGGGTGCCGAGCGGCGACCTGATGGCGTTCTACAACGAGTTGAAGAAGCTTGATCTGGCCGATGCCGGCGGCAACTCGCTCGGCCACGTTACGGCTTGCCCCGGCACGGATTCGTGCAAGCTGGGCATCGCGTCGTCGCGCGGGCTGGCGGCCACGCTGCACGAGAAATTTCACAACGGCATGAGCGACTACGCCACGCGATCCGATTT
>CAMBEY010000308.1 GCA_945865705.1 Candidatus Sulfopaludibacter sp. SbA3 | reverse complement strand
TCCAAAAACAGTGCCGCGACCGTCAGGGAGCGGGGGTTGGTGTTGGTTGTTGGTGAAAGTTCCCTGTCGCTGGAACAACCACCGCTCCCTGACGGTTGCGGCACTGTTCCCAACGCTGGGAATTACCAGCGACGGACGTCGCCGACGTCGACGTGGATGAAGTTGCTGCGCGGATAGTAACCCACGCCGCCGCGCTTCAGGTTCAACGCGGCTTTACGGAGTTGTGCCGTTTTTACTTCCGGTATGCGAATGTCAATCGCCTCGGCCTGCATGTGCAGGCTGTGCTTGGCCACACCGGAGCTATTCCGGCGCAGATACTCGTTGCTCATGGGGCTGCGATAGCCGCTGAGAATATTGATTTCGGCATCAGGACGGCCCACCGACCTGGTAAGGTCCACCAGCAAGTCGAATAGGCGCGGATCAAATTGATGAACGTCGCCAGTGCGGAAGTCACCCAGAAAACTGTCGAGCGCGGCCAATGCCTCGGGCAGATATTTCTCGCCAACTTTATACACCAGGTCCAGATGCTCGTTGGTGTGAGTGTGGAACATGCGCAGCCGGTACTCCGGTTCCGGCGTTGGCGGAATGGTGTAGACCGCCGTGTGCGAGGGGATCACCAGCGGCGAAAGCAGGAAGAACAGGACGCTGAATATCCAACGATTTCGTCCACACTCCCGACCGTACTTCACGCCGTACTCTTTGCCGATTTCGCTAATGGTCCCTCTGCTCATAATCACAAAACCTTTCGATTGAGAAGCCGGACGCACACTGCATGCAGTAGGACGCCTACAACTGTCTATCACCCTGAAGATAGATTCTCTTATTATGGCAATTTAATCTTGACTCGCCAAGCGTTATTTTGCCTGGCCGCGTCGCGCAAGTGTCGGCCTTTTGACGCCATGCAGATTTTATGGATGATGTATAGGAAGCAGGGGTAGCCACGGTGAGCGGATTTCTCGCCGTGGGCCTGTGATTCCATGAGAAACCCCACGGCCAGAAATACACTGACCGTGGCTACCCATGCAATCACGCTATACAGCAGACAGGCCTGCTACTTTGAAATACTCTCGGAGCGGCGGCGGATTTCGTTCGCCGCCGATTGCGCCTGCTGACGATATTTTTCAGGCAGGCCCGCCGAGCCGAAGCGCTCGAACTGCGTCAGCAATTCCAAGTCCTCCGGCTGGCCAATTATCACCAGGGCGCGCAGCGCTTCCCAAAGGTGCATCTCGCCTGGCGAAAGCACCATCAACTCATCGCCCTCGCTAACCGTGCTGCCGTCGGGAATTTTAATTTCCAGAACGGTGCCCGGCACTGGCGTTCGCGCGTCCACCAGTTTGTTCTGGCCCTGCCCGTCCGGACCCTGCCCGTTCGGACCCAGTTCGATCCGCGCAACCGCCGTGCCGTTGTCCACACGAGATTCCATTTTCGCGCGGTAGCGGACAGTTCCCGCGGCGGGCGAGCGCACCACCGTGGGGCGGAACATGGCCAATATTTCGTCCCGGCCGGCGGCATCCTGAAACCGCACCAGCGAAAGCGCCACGTTGCGGCGAACGAGCAGATCGCGGTCCTGGAGCATATGCAGCAGAGCCTTATGAAACGCCTCAGACTTTTGATCCGTTCCCAGCACCCAGGCCAGCGTTACGCGCAGTTCCTGCATAGGACTGTCGGTTAGAAGGACCACCGTGGGGTACCACTGCTCAACGGACTTGTCGCCGCGCTCGATGCGCTCACCGATCTGCACCAGAGCATGTTGGATGTGGCGTGGCTGGTCCTTGTCATTGAGATATTGCTCCAGCTCCGCGTCGGGCAGCGCGCGCCCGAACCACGCCCCTCGCCAAAACAGAAACGGCACGATGACAAAGGCCGCGGCGACGAGCGCCAGATACATGGCTACGCGCTTGCGAGTCTTCTCCTGGCGCGGGTCCTGGCGCGGGTCCTGGCGCAGGGCTTGCAGCGGATCAGGCTCGGCAGCATCAACGGGCAGTGTGGGGGGCGGCGCGACATCCTCTAGCGAGGCCGGTGCCGGGGGATTTTGGGGTTGCGGGTCGCTCGACATGATGGGTTCCTGAGGATTCATTATAGCTGGTAGAGCATCCAGTAGACGATCACGCCGGTAATGGATACGTATATCCACAGTGGCAGCGTGCGCCGCGCGATTCGCGCGTGCGCGGCGTAGTCGGCGCGGAACGCCCGGCGCAGCGTCATCAGCACCAGTGGGACGATGGTCGTGGCCAAAATGGTGTGCGAGATCAAAATGGCGAAATAGATGATGCGAATCGATCCCTGTCCCGTGAAAGCCGTGGAGCCGGTCTGATAGTGATAATAGAGATAGGAAGCGAGAAAGAGAGTGGAGGTGGTGAAGGCCCCCAGCATGGCAGCCTTATGCGCTGGAATTTGGCGCCGCCGGATAAAAAAATAGCCCAGCGTCAACAGAATCGCGCTCAGGGAATTCAGCGTGGCATTGACCGCCGGGAGCATGGAGATGGGAATCATGGAATTATTTCTCGATCAATTAATTTCTCAACCGGCTGTCATCGTCCTCTCATCGTTGTCATCCTGAGCGGAGCGAAGGATTTGCTTTTCCGGCCCGCCAACTAAAAGCAGATCCTTCGCTCCGCTCAGGATGACAGCTGGTTGACGAAGGAAATATTTCCGGGACGCCATTAGCTGAAATTCTTCATTGACGGGCGTCCACACCACAGCAAACCCGCGGCGAGAATCAGGGCAGAGAAGAACAACGTGAGCTGGAACGATAGCCCCATGGCCTGATCCGGCGTCAACAGCGCGGCGCGCAACGCGGATACTTCGTAGGCGAGCGGGTTCAGGCGCATCAACCACTGCACCCACACCGAGGCCCCATCGAGCGGGAAGATCGCGCCGGAGAGCATCCACAGCGGCATCAGCACCAGATTCAATACGGCATGAAACGCTTGAGTCGAATCCATCTGCCAGGCAATCACAAACCCCAGCCCGGTCAGCGAAAATGCGGTGAGAAACAGGACGATGGTGGATTTGACCAGCATCGTCGGCGACAGCGGAATCCCCGCGACCGGAGCCAGGAGTATGAAGAGTATCCCCGGAATCATCGCCTGCGTGGCACCACCAAGAATCTTGCCGAGCACGATGCTGAGTCGCGGAATGGGTGTTACCAGCACGCTCATCAGGTAGCCATCGCGGCGATCTTCAATCGTGGACATATTCGAGAAGATCGACGTGAACAGGACCACCATCACGATGGAGCCGGGGAAAAAATATTGCAGATAGCCGGGATTCGCCGTGGCAGTCTGCGGCTGGAACGAATTGCCGAGTCCTGAGCCGAGTACCAGCCAGAACAGAAATGGTGCGCCGAGCAATCCGATGATGCGGCTGGGCTGGCGCAGAAAGCGGACCAACTCGCGCCGCCACAGCGAAACCAT
>CAMBEY010000307.1 GCA_945865705.1 Candidatus Sulfopaludibacter sp. SbA3 | reverse complement strand
ATTCCATCGGCCCGCTTGCTGACGCGCGCGGCACTGTCACACAGCACCGTTAGCGCTTGAAGCGGCGGCGCACGGCCAGCACGAACAGCGCGGCCAGCAGTGGCAGCAGGAGAACCGTCAGGAGATTGATGGTCTCGCCCCACCCGGCGTTGATCGGGAGGTACCACCGGATGCGCGAGAATGTGGCCACCTGAATGGTGTGCAGCAGGGCAAAGCCAAAGTCGTGCGCCGCCATTTGCAGCTCGACCCGGCTTGGCCATGCTGCGCCACCCCACATCCAGTCAATCAGCGGAGGCCCGGAGAACAATTCCTTCGGGTAGTCGCCGTCCAGGTGCAAGCCTGCCACCATGTTGGCTCCGCTCAGTCCCATCAGAAGTAATAGAATCCAGCCCAAAGCCCACACCGGCCGCTGTCCGTAGCCGCTGGACCAATAATAGATCGCGGGCATGGAGAACACATTCCGTCGCAGCCAATGCGACTTCTCCGGCCAGAGCAATGGCCACTGCGGCCAGCGCATTTGCTTGCGACGCATCTGCATTTCGCCGTAGTAGAACTGCCCGGCATCGGGAAAGTTCTTGTTCTCCTCCAGATTGTGGCGAAGCTGGCGGTAAAGCCGCTCCACCTGCGCCGGACTGCGGATGCCTTCCTCGGTGGTTTCATCGCGCAACTGGACTGGCCAGTCCAGATCATCCATGAAGTCCACTTTGCGGACATCGGTTTCCACCAGTGAGACTGCGGTCATCTCCATGTCCGCAAAACGAATCAGTTCCGGTTTCTCCAGGGTTACGTGCGAGAAATCAAGCGAAACTTGCCGTTCGCTGGGCTTCCATTCCGTGTCGCGCGATTTCGCCAAGCCAATGAATTTCGCAGTATCCTTGAAGGTCGCGCTGTTGAAGTACGCCGCGGCGGAGAAGGTCGCTCCGCTGAAATTGGCATCATTAAGTTCTCCGCTGAAGCCGATGTCGCCTGCGAAGAATGCTCCGGAAAAATCCCAATCCTTTGCCGCTTTCTTTCTTGCGATGGCGAAATTCATCTCGCCGATATTCTTATTGGCGTCGCGCAGATGGAGGATGCAAACATTCCCCGATCCTTCCTGTCCCCACTGGTCAATGTATTGCCCGGAATGCGTGCCCGGCAATTTGGTCGGCCAACGCCACTCTTTGCACGCAGCACATTCGGTGGGGGCTGGCGGACTGGCGGGCGGTTCAACTGGTGGGATTCCCTCGGACGCGTTCATACCTTCGCGTTTCCTTCCCGGTGCAAGGCTGGCCACCGCTGCATTACAGTGTAAGGCTAACCACCGCTCCCTTCCGGTCCACGGCGCGCCGGGATGTTCCATCGCGGCTCTGTCACGCGCAGCACTGTCACGAGCGGGGTGGCGCCCTCGGCCCACTCTACGCAGGCGGGCCGTGCGCGTCAAGATAGATGCTGTGACAGAGCCGCGATGGAACATCCCGGCGCGGCGCTGTCGCGGCACAATTGACAGCATCGTCCATTTAACGTATATTGCGAGTATCCCCTCTATTGCAGTTTGGCTTATCCCCCCTTGGAACGAATTTAGAAACGTGTCGAGGCCTCTGCGCGTGCGGCAGTGATCCCGTGTACCTTCGCACGCAATACACAGACTCGACCTTGGCCATCGGGTTGGCCAAATGTGGCGTAATATGGGGCGTAGCATGGATGTGGGGATCGCCTATTTAGGTCTTGCGGTAGTTTGCTGGATGAAAGATATTGGGTTGTAGGTTGGGATGAAAGAGAGGGCAGCAATCATGCCTGGAGCAATGCTGGAATGCGCGGTCTGCACGGCGCAAAAATTTCATGATCTGGACGCCACTCACATGGAGGAACTCCGCGCGGCCGGAGCCGTCGGCCTGGAGTGTCCCAATTGCAAGCGCAAGACCTACTGGCTCTATGGAGCCCACGGCGGCGTGGCCACTCCGTTGGCGATGTCAGCCGGCGATCGCTCCTTGATGTCGGCGGCCAGCGCCGCGTCGAGCATGTCGGCAATGGGCATGTCCTCGACGGGTAGGAGCTCCTCCAGCGAGGGGCCGAAGCTCAATCAGCAGGAGCGGCGGCTCACCACGGACCGGCGCGGCATTGCCCGCCGCCGCGCGCGCCGCGTTGCGCTGCAGATGCCCGTACGGCTGCGCGTGAGCAACATGTCCGCCCGGTTTGAAGAAGTCACAAGGACCATCAACACCTGCAAGACCGGCATCTACATCCAGACCGAGCAGCCTTACGCCAAAGGCGCAGCGGCCATGGTGGCCATGAACTACAACCCACGGGAGACTGGCATCGTCATGGATCAGCAGGCCACCGTGGTCCGCGTCGAAAACATGCCCGGATCAAAGATGCGCGGCGTGGCGCTGCAGTTCAATTAAGATTGTCGTCAACAGAGCCGCAGCCGCGAGGGACCGAACCCGTTCAGCAGCCCACTGATATTCGTCAAACGGGTCCGCTCCCTGCCGGTCGTGGCGCTGCTCCACCCCATTGCCTTAGTTAATTCTCCCCCGCACAAACACCTGGCGCAATCGTTGCGTAGCCTCACGGCGCGGCCTACAATCAATGGTATGGGCGACTGGGCTAAAATGCGCGCTAGGTTTAAGCGAGCGGTCCTATTGGCCGGATGGTTGGCGCTGGAATTTGCCACTGCCACGGTCGCGTCCGCGCAGATTTTCCCCGCCCTGGAAACATCCACCGGAACGACCACCAGAACTGATAGCGCGGGAGCAGCCTATTCCACCGCGCAACTGGTGGAATTAAGAAGCCCCGTCGAGCGCGCCAGCATCGATGTGGAGACGCCCAGCATTCGCGGCATCTACGACGCCATCTCTCGCGCTTTCCAGATCACGCTCAGCTACGATGCCAGCCTCACCGAGACGCGCATCGTCGCGCCATTTCACATGCGGGAGGCCACGCTCGAAGAGGCTCTGGCCGCCGCCGGGACCATCACCCGGTCGTTCGTCGTGCCCATTGCAGAGCGCGTGGGACTGATCGCTCCCGACACCGCCGAGAAGCACGCCGACCTGGAGCGCAACGTACTCGCCTACTTCGCGCTGAACCCCGCCGTCACCCCCGAACAGATGAGCGAGATCACCACCGCGCTGCGCAATATGGTGGACCTGCGGCGCATCATCCCCGACAATCGCGCGCGCACCATCGCCATCCGCGGCCGCGCCCGTCAAGTGAAGCTGGCCAGCAAATTCATCGAGGCCTTTCAAAATCCCCCGGGCGAAGTGCTGCTGGAAGTTCATCTCTGGGAATTGAACCGCGACCGCGCGCGAGAGATCGGCCTTACCGTGGCGCGGCCCTTTGACTTGATCTTCCTGCCCGCGCAGGCAGCGGCGGGCGCGGTACTACCGGCGGTCAGTGCGCTGACCGGAGTCAGCCTGGCGGGAATACCCGGGGCTCCAGTCTCGGCGGCAG
>CAMBEY010000306.1 GCA_945865705.1 Candidatus Sulfopaludibacter sp. SbA3 | reverse complement strand
CGGTCGAAAACCCCACGCGGAAATTCCGTCTTAATCCATTCTCCGAGTTGGCCACGCAGTTCCGCACGATTCGGCAGGATCGCACGCTGGCGCTCGCTGTGCTGGGCAACGGATACTTCCTGTTCCTCGCCACTCTGCTGCAGGCCAACATTCTGCGCTATGGCAAGGATGTGCTGGCGCTGGGCGACACGCAGAACGGCTGGTTGCAAGCCTCCGTGGCCCTGGGCATTGGCGTAGGAGCATTGGCGGCGGGATACCTTTCGGGCAACAAGATTGAACTCGGGCTGGTCCCGCTGGGAGCTGTCGGGCTGGTGGTGATGTCCGCGATGTTGTCGCTGCCTGATCTGACGTTTTTTCAAGTTGCTTCCGCGCTGGCGGCGCTGGGATTCGCAGGAGGATTCTTCATCGTGCCCATCGGCGCGCTCATCCAGTACCGGCCTGAAGCGTCCGTGCGCGGCGGAGTAATCGCCGCCGCCAATTGGCTCTCCTGGGCGGGAGCGTTTCTCGCCGCGGGCGTGGACTACCTGCTTGCCTCCGTGGCGGGGTTCGCTCCGTCCACCGTATTTCTATTTGGTGGCATCCTTACACTGGTCGGAGCCGTCTACGCGCTCATCCTGCTGCCCGCCGCTCTACTGCGATTTCTGCTGTGGCTCCTGACGATAACCATCTACCGCATTCGCGTGCTGGGGCGTGACAACATTCCAGAGAAGGGCGGCGCGTTGCTGGTCTCCAATCATCTCTCGATGATTGATGCCATTCTGGTGCAGGCCTCCACCGACCGGACCATCCGCTTTCTGATGGACCGCGAGTGGTATGACAAGCCCTGGCTGAAACCTTTCGTCAAGCTGCTGCAAGTGATTCCCGTCTCCTCGCACTCCTCGGCGCGCGATCTGCTGCACTCTCTGCGCGAGGCGCACGATGTGGTCGCCAGCGGCGGCGTGGTCTGCATCTTCGCCGAGGGCCAGATTACCCGCACTGGAAACCTGCTGCCCTTTCGCCGCGGCTTCGAGCGAATTATGAGAGATAGTGGGCGCGGGCCGGAAGGAACATTGGATGCGCCCATCATCCCGGTGCATCTCGATAATCTCTGGGGCAGCATCTTCAGCTATGAGCGCGAGCGGTTCGTGTGGAAGCTGCCCCGCCGCATTCCCTACCCGGTGATTGTCAGTTACGGCCAGCCGATGGCGGCCACAGCGACACCAGCCGAAGTTCGTGTGCGCGTGCAGGAGCTGCATCCCGATGCCTTCCAGCATCATCGCGAATGGCTCCAGCCGCTGCACCGATATTTTCTCTCCACCGCGCGGCGCCATCCGTTCCGCTTCGCCATGGCCGATGCGCGCGTGCCCAAACTTTCCTGGTTCACCGCGCTGCTGAAAACCATCTTCCTCGGACGTCGCTTGAAGAAAGTCTGGGCTGGGCAGGAAAAGGTGGGGATACTTCTGCCACCCTCGGTGGGCGGCGCGCTGGTGAACTATGCGGCGCTGATTGCGGGGAAAGTGCCGGTGAATCTGAACTACACGGCGTCGAACGAGATCGTGGCCGACTGCGCGCAGCAGTGCAACCTGAAGACCGTGATTACCTCGCGCCTGTTCCTCGAAAAAGTTCCCATGCAGGTTCCCGGCAAAACGATATTTCTGGAAGACCTGGCGCAGCGTCCGCGAATCACGGAAAAACTTTTTGCTCTGCTGCTGGCGTTCCTGCCCGCGCGGATGATCGAGCGCGCCCTCGGCAGCAAGCGCGCGGCTTCGCTTGATGACGTTGCGACAGTGATATTTTCGAGCGGCAGCACGGGCGTGCCCAAGGGCGTGGTCTTGACACAATTCAATCTCGCGGCCAACATCGAGCAGGCCAGCCAAATCCTCCACTTCCTCCCTGCCGACCGCATTCTGGGCGTGCTGCCCTTCTTCCACTCCTTCGGCTTCCTGGCCTGCCTGTGGCTGCCCCCGGTGGTCCGCATTGGAGTCGTCTTCCATCCCAATCCCACCGAGGCCAAGGCCATCGGCGAGCTGGTGCGCAAGTACGCGGTCACTATTCTAATGAGCACTCCAACCTTCCTGCAGAACTATATCCGCCGCTGTGAGCCGGAGGAGTTCGGCAGCCTGCGTATCGTGATCACCGGCGCGGAAAAGCTGCCGCAGCGCGTGGTAGAGGCCTTTGAAGAGCGCTTCGGCCTGCGACCGCTGGAGGGCTACGGCTGCACCGAGTGCGCTCCGTTGGTGGCGGCCAACACGGGTGACTTCCGCGCACCGGGGATGCGGCAGGTGGGCGCGCGACGCGGCAAGATCGGCCAGCCGGTGCCGGGCATGGCCGTGCGCATTGTCGATCCGGAAACAGGAGCACCGATCTCCACGGGCCAGCCGGGACTGCTGCTGGTGCGCGGGCCGAACGTAATGACTGGTTATCTGGGAATGCCTGAGAAAACCGCGGAGGTGTTGCGCGACGGCTGGTACTCCACCGGCGACATGGCCTTCGTCGATGACGACGGCTTCATCGAGATCACCGACCGGCTCAGCCGCTTCAGCAAGATTGGCGGCGAAATGGTGCCCCACATAAAGATCGAAGAGACGCTGCAATCACTCGCTGGGATCACCGAACAGGTCTTCGCCGTAGCCAGCCTTCCGGATGAGAAAAAAGGCGAACGGCTGGTGGTGTTGCACACGCTGGATGAGGAGCAGATCACTCAGTGCGTCGCGCGGCTTGCCGACGCGCCCGCCCTGCCCAATCTCTGGAAGCCGGATAAGCGGGCGTACTATCGCGTGGAAGCCATTCCCTATCTGGGCAGCGGCAAGCTGGACTTGCGCCGCATACGGGAACTCGCGCGGCAATTGACCAATACAAATTAAAACAGAGCCGCGACCGTCAGAGAGCGGGGGGTGGTTTCATAGAGGAATACCAACCCCCACTCCCTGACGGTCGCGGCTCTGTTACTGGTTCACGGCCTGCTCTGGGCGGTCGACGCGCTCCGGCCTGGCAGGCGGAGCGTCACGATGCTGAGGGCGATCGTCGAATTTGCCGAAGATCATCTTGCCTGCGGTGGTCTGCAATACGCTGGTCACGGAAATATCAATGGTCTTCGCGATCATCTTGCGCGCGTTGTCCACCACCACCATGGTTCCATCGTCGAGATAGGCCACCCCCTGGTTGTACTCCTTGCCTTCCTTCAGGATAAAGACGCGCATGATCTCGCCGGGCAGCACGATGGGCTTCAGCGTGTTGGCCAGCTCGTTGATATTCAGCACGGCCACGCCCTGCAACTGAGCGACCTTATTCAGGTTGAAATCGTTGGTGACAATCTTGCCCTCATAGACCTTGGCCAACTCGATCAGCTTCAGGTCCACTTCACGCACAGTGGGGAAATCATCGTCCACGATCTGCAAGTTCAGGTGGGCCATCTTCTGCATTTTTTGCAAAATATCCAAGCCACGCCGGCCGCGATTGCGTTTCATGGCGTCGGAGGAA
>CAMBEY010000305.1 GCA_945865705.1 Candidatus Sulfopaludibacter sp. SbA3 | reverse complement strand
GGGGGGGGGTGGTGATCTCCGGAGGAGTCGCGTTGGTATTGGTGTCGATGCAGTCCATACGCTTCGAGTATAGCCCATTCATCTATTTTCATGGAGAAGTGCCAGTAGCAAAAAACGGGCCGAGTCCGCTAACCCTTTGGGTGGGCTGGATTAGCTTTCTCGGCCCTATGGACGCGCCATCCGGGGCGGATGGCTTTTGGTCAAGTCTAGTCAGTATGTGTGGTTATTTGTTGGATGTCCTTCAACCCCTCCGAGTTGTCCAAAGTCTCCTCTGAAACCGTCTTTGGAGAAGAATTACATCCTCCGTTGAATACACTTTTGCATAGCTATTAAAAATTGTAAAGGCCTAAATGCAAAATAATGTTTGTCGATTAAATCAACTTTTTGGACAGGACTATGCTAAATTAATGAGCTATTTGCAAGATGGGCAAGACTTGGTCAGATATTTGGCAAATCGCGCTGTCTGGACGCATTCATAACTTCTTGGAGGAATTTAATGCCACACATTCAGATCACTATGCTCGCGGGCCGTACGCCGGACCAGAAGCGCAAGGTCGCCGAGCGCATCACAGAAACCATCGTTCAGGAGATGGGCACGCAACCGGACAACGTGACGATTGCTTTCGTTGAAGTCGCCACCACCGACTTCGCCAAAGCCGGCGTGCTGAACTCCGACAAGAAAAAATAGAGTTTCAGAGAATCGCGTGCGCCCTTACCAGCGCTTGAATTGTTTGCTGAGCGAGAGGCCTTGGGACTGGTAGGACGAGCCGATCTTCGGCCCGTAGATTTTGTCCGGGGTCTCGGTGAGGCGCTCGTACTCCAGACGCGCCACGACCTGCCCGTCATCCAGCACGAAGGGAACTTCGTGCGAGCGAACTTCTAACACCGCGCGTGTGCCGCGGCCTTCATGGAGGTCGTGTCCAAATCCGGGATCGAAGAATCCCGCGTAATGGATGCGGAACTCGCCCATCGAGGGATCAAACGCCACCATCTCCGCTGCCAGCTCGGGCGGCACGCGGACTTTTTCCTTGGACACCAAAATGTAGAAGTCATCCGGGTTCAGAATGATTCGCGGCGTTGCGTGGATGGGTTCCCAGAACTCGGCCGGATCGTAGTGATCGACGAGTGAAAGATCCACCAGCGGTGCGTGTTCCTTGGCCTTGTATCCGACGATAGCGTCATTGCCCTGCGGTTCCGGCCCAAACCCGGCAAGGTCAATGGAGATCAGTCGCGCCGAATCGGCCGGCAGATCATCGGGAGTGAAAGCCAAGGGGTCTTCTTCATGCATCTTGTTGAGCGTAAAATCCTTTTCGAGCGTAATCGGTTTGCCGCGCACGAAGCGCACCTGGTTCAAACTCATGCCAGCCTGCAAGCGCACGCTGAAGGTGCGCGGAACCACCTCCGCGTAGAGCTTGCCGCGATAGCCGGGAGGCACGCGCTCGAACTCTGTTCCATAATCCGTTATTAATCGCGTAAAGATGTCGAGCCGCCCGGTAGTGCTTTTGGGATTGGTCTTGCCTGCACAATCCTCCGGCAGAAACCATTCCTCCATGAGCGGGACGATATAGACGCAGCGCTTCTCGAAGACCGCGCCGCGTGTCAGGTCAATCTCGCCCATGCCCAAGATGCGAATCTTTTCCTCGACCGTGGAATTCTTTCCAGGCAGGAAGCTGGCGCGCACGCGGTAGGCGATCGGTCCCAGGCGCAAGTCCAGGCTGGCCGGCTGAATCTGCTTGGCGACGATGGGCTGCGCGGCACGGATCATCTCCGAGGCGATGAGTTCTTCGATCTTCTGCGACGGGAAAACCCCGGTGGAACGTGGTTCAGCCGTCTTGCGCTCGAGCTCGGGAAACAGCAACACTTCATCTCTCATAAATTCGAACCTAGGGGTCCAATCACTGAATTTCCGGGTTCACAAGGCCTGCGGATGGGCAATTCTACACGAACAACGGGTGCGAAGGGCCGGACAAATACAATCGCACAGTCCCTGTGCCCGATTCAAGCAGGTTTTTGCGGCAACCTAATCATGGGGAAGGCCCGTCTAATAAGTGGAAGAGTTTGCTATTCTGGAAGTTTAGGGAAATCCCTTAATTCATTACAGCGTATAGCCATTCATATCGGCGTGAAAAACGCGAAGGCGGAAGTGCAGGAAATGAGTAAACGAGCAAAGTTGCTGTTGATATTCGCGCTGGTGGTGGTGCCGGTGGTCAGCGTATTTTCAGTGCGCTATTTCATCAAGCGCGATCTGACCGCGATTCAGGACCATCCAGCGAACAGCGGGCCGTCAAACGGTGGCAGCCCCGGTGGCGGTTCTGGCGGCGGAAACCGTGGCGGCCAGGGCATGGGGCAAGGCATGGGGCAGGGCGGCCCCGGCGGCCAGGGTGGCAACCGTGGGTTCATGAGCCGGCCCACGCTGGTCGACACTGCGGTAGTCACTGAGGGTTCCATTCGCGAGCAGATATCCCTCACTGGTTCGCTGAAAGCAAAGGAGTCGGTCGAAGTGGTTCCCAAGATCACCGGCAAAGTGCAACGGGTGCTGGTGGATGTGGGCGACCCTGTGCGCGAGGGGCAGTTGATCGCAGAGCTGGAAGGAGACGAGTTGGCCCAACAGGTGCTTCGAGCCGAGGCGACCCTCGCTGTAGCTGAGGCTACCAGGGCGCAGCGTCTGGCCGAGTTGGAGAACGCGCAGGCTGATGATCGGCGTGCGCAGCAGTTACAAACTGAAGGACTGCTCTCGCGGCAATCGATGGAAACCACTCAGACCCGTGCTCGCGTTGTGCAGTCGCAGGTGGCGCTGGCCGATGCGCAGATTCGACAGGCGCAGGCCGACCTCAACGAGTTGCGCATCCGCCGGCAGCAGACTCAGGTGCTCTCTCCGATGACCGGTTGGGTGGCCACCAAACACGTTTCGCCCGGCGCGCTGGTCAATCCAAATAATCCCATCGTCGGCGTCTTGCGGCTTTCGACAATGGTTACGGAAGTGCGTGTTCCCGAGGCACATCTTACCGGCCTGCGTGTGGGCAATCGTGCGTTTGTCTCCATGGACGCCATGCAAGGCCGCACGATCGAGGGCCGCGTGGCGCGCATCTCGCCCATCCTGGACCCGGCCACGCGCAGCGGCTCCGTGCAGGTGGAGATTCCCAATCCCGACGGCCAGTTGAAAGCCGAGATGTCCGCGCGCATCCAGATGGAGATGGGCGGACAGCGCACTGCATTGCTGGTGCCGCGCGAGGCAATCATCATGCGCGGGGACCAGTCCGGAGTGAATGTACTGGAAGACGGCCGTGCGCGCTTCCAGCCCGTTGAGACAGGCATCACGACCGACAATGGCGTGGAGATTGTCAAAGGATTATCCGTGGGCCTGAAGGTCATTACGCGCGGGACACAAGGTTTACAGGACGGTGCCGCAGTGGAGGTGCAATCCGGCGCGCCGGGCGCTGCGCAAACGGATCAGACGACCTCTCGGCCGGGCGAACCGGATAGGTCAGG
>CAMBEY010000304.1 GCA_945865705.1 Candidatus Sulfopaludibacter sp. SbA3 | reverse complement strand
GATTGAGCTGGGATAGGCGGCGTACCGAATCATAAAGTGAATGAATAGGAGATGATCATCATGCGTAAGAATACTTATTTGTTAAGCACGAAAACGGCGGCAAAGATGTTGCTCGCTGGGATGGTTCTGTTGATCGCAAATACAGCGTGGGCGCAGTCAGGCGCAGCCCCGGCAAAAAGACTTAGCTCGCTGATGCACGTGTTTTCCTACACACCCATTCCCACGGCGACGCCGGCGGACTTTGCCGCATTCGAGAAGGCGACGAAGGACATGGTGGGAAAGATTCCTGGCCTGCGCAATGTTTGGGTGGGCAAGCTGATGCGTCCGCTGAAGATCGGTGAGGTCCAGCGCGAATACGGCGTGGCGATGGAGTTTGCTGATGAAGCCGCGCTGACTGTTTACGCCACGCACCCAGCGCACGAAGTGTGGGTGAAGGCCTACGAAAAAGTTCGCGTGGAGGGCACCACCACCATCGACATTTTGGTGGAGTAGCGCCAGGACGCTGTAAGCCGCCAGGCCTCATTTCCCTTTATCCGTGGCAGGATTGCCAAGGCGGTGCTGTGTTATTTCGATGGCTGTCGCAGTGGGCTGACTGCTTTTTTCCAAGTCATATCCTGTATCTTTTGCTTATATATAATGGACAGTAATTCAAGTGATAGTTTAGGAATTGTCAATGAGCTGATCTTCGGGCGCTGGAAGTCGCGCATCCTCTATACCGGAGTGGTGCTGGGCGTTTTTGACGCGCTTCAGCCCGGTGGAAAATCCGCCGCTGAACTGGTCAGTGAACTAAAGCTGGATGCGCGCATGGGCTACCGTCTGCTGCGCGCACTGGCCAGCATCGACCTGTTGGAAGAAAATCAAGAAGCGAAATTTTCCCTTTCCACGCAGGGGCTGCTGTTATGTAAAGAGCATCCGGCGAATCTGCGCGATGTGGCGCTGTTGCAGGATGGCGCGGAGCACACGGCAATCTGGAAGCATCTGCCGGAGATGGTGCGCGAGGGCTGGCAAAACGGATTTCGCCGCGAGTTTGGCAGCACTGCCTTCGCATACGCCGATGGCCACCCGGCTTACTCCGCCGTCTTCGACGCCGCCATGGCCAGCTACTCCGCGCAGCAGACGGCAGCGGCGGTGGCCGCGCTGGCCGATTTTGATTTCACCAACATCCAAACAGTTTGCGACATTGGCGGCGGGCGCGGGACTCTGCTGCGCGGCATTCTGCAAGCGCAGCCGCATCTGCGCGGCATCGTGTTCGAGCGCTCCGCGGTGATCGCTCAGTCCGCAGATTATGGGCCGGGTGAGAACGAGTTGAATCAGCGCTGCGGATTCACTGCCGGGGATATGTTCGCGGCGGTCTCCCCGGCGGACCTCTCCCTGCTCAAGCTGATCCTGCACGACTGGGACGACGCGCAGTGTGTGCGCATACTGGGCAACGCCCGCCGCGCCGCGCTCGATGCGGGCCACGCCAACGCGCAACTGCTGATCTTCGAGTACGTGATTCCAGAGCCGGGTCAGCCACACTTCTCGAAACTTTACGATATTCATATGATGTGTTGGGGCGACGGGCGGGAGCGCAGCGTGCAGCAATACGGGAAGTTGCTGGAGCTGGCCGGGTGGAAGTTGCATGGCTTCCGCGCCATGCCATCTGTCGAAATGGGCATTGTGGAAGCGCGCCTGGCCGCGGACTAGCGCTCCGAGAAGGCCGCCGGCCCCGTCCGAAGCCAGTAACATCCGCGCCGAGGCAGTATACTTCGCTGGACAGCGACGGCGGCCACGCCCTATCATGGTGGTTGGCGGCATTCGCTGTGGCGGCTCTGCTGTGGCGGCACGATGGTCACACTCACACGCGAAGTGCTGTATTTTGATTTTCGGCTGCTGAGTGCAGCCCTGAGGTATCTAACGACGTGTCACCTGTAAGAGAGTTTTTCCGTTCTACATCCGCGATTCCATTTTTCCTGCTCCATGTCGGGGCACTGTGCGCATTCTATTTTCCCTTTCAGGCAAGTTATCTGATCTGGATTTTCGCGCTCTACTACGTCCGCATGTTCGCCGTTACCGCTGGCTATCATCGCTACTTCAGCCATCGCAGTTATCGCATGAATCGCTTCTGGCAGTTCTGCATGGCGTTTCTGGCGGAGAGTTCCGGGCAGAAGGGCGTGCTGTGGTGGGCGGCGCATCATCGTTATCATCATCAGCATTCCGACCTGGAGACAGACATCCACTCGCCGCGCCGGCACGGTTTCTGGCGTTCGCATGTCGGCTGGATCATTTCGCACGACTACGATGAATACGATCCCAAGCTGATTCAGGACTATCGCAAATTTCCAGAGTTGGTCTTTATCAACAATTACAACTGGATTCCTCCCGGCGTACTGGCTGGACTGGTGCTGGCCATCGGCGGCTGGCCGCTGTTCTTCTGGGGATTTCTGCCCTCGACCGTGCTGCTCTATCACGGGACGTTTACCATCAATTCGCTGGCGCACATCTGGGGCTCGCGCCGGTTCGATACCGGCGACGACAGCCGCAACAATTTCTTCCTGTCACTGGTAACTCTCGGCGAGGGCTGGCACAACAATCATCATCACTACATGCACGCCTGCCGCCAGGGACTGTATTGGTGGGAGATCGATATCACGTTCTATGTGCTGAAAGTTTTGAGCTGGGTGGGAATTGTGCGCGACATGCGCAGCGCGCGCCATGAGGCGTCGGCGGGCTGAGCGATATCAGACTCTCAATCGTAAATGCAAAAGGGATGAGAGCGAACTCTCATCCCTTTTGTATTTGCACTTCAGTTGTGAAGCAATAGTTGAGGGCCTGATTATTTCGGCTTGATCGCGCCGGGGGCCGGGCGTTCGACCTTTTCCACTACCTTCAATCCATCAGCCTTCCAATCCTTAATTCCACAGAACGGTCCCGCCTTGTAGCCGGCTTGCTGGAACTTGGTTGCAGCGCGCTCCGCGCGCCCACCGCCCGCTCAGTAGAATACAATCTGCACATCCTTCGGAAAATCCTTCATGCGGGCATCCAACTCCGCCACGGGGATATGGATGGCTCCCGCAATGGCGCCATCGGCCTTAAGTTCAAAATCTTCCCGGACATCGATCAGCAGCATCTTTTCGCCGCTATCCAGTTTCTTCTTCAGATCGCCGCTGGCGATCCGTTCCGTCTTGGCTCCGGAAGCCTCCTGCGCTCTCATGTCTTGAGAGTTCATGAAAATGATTCCGGCAAACAACAAAACAAGTCCCAGTTTTCTGCGCATGCCGCCCCCCTATTTTTTGATTGCGGCCTCGCCTGATGCCGCTGCCTAGATTGTATGGGAGAACATCCGAAAATGGAAATGCCGCGCGCCGTCATCCTGAGCGGCCCGCCGGGATCGCGCCGGGGGCAGTGGGGCCGTTTGAAATATGATCGCCGCGTGATAGCAATTGAGCCCCGGCAGGGGCGGCGAGAAAGTAACCCATGCCTCGCGAGGCTGCGGAAAAAATACCTGGAGTAAAG
>CAMBEY010000303.1 GCA_945865705.1 Candidatus Sulfopaludibacter sp. SbA3 | reverse complement strand
AATGTGCGAACGCTGGTATCCGTGTTATTTGGGGTGGGGTTTCCATGGGCCCGCTTGCTTACGCGCGCGGCACTGTTGGCGCGGCAACGTCCGCGACAACGGGCGGGGCGACGGGCATAACCTCTAATGCTTTGCGCAGGCGGGCGCGGCATAAATCTTTGCCGAGGATTTCCATCGAGTCAAATAGCGGCGTGGACTGCGCGCTGCCCGCGATGGCTACGTAGAAGGGGCGCAGGAAGTCGCGCAGCTTGATGCCAGCGGCGTCGGCGGTCTGCTTGAACAGCGCGCCGATCGCATCTTTCGACCAGTCGTCGAGCAACTCGAAGCCTTCCATCACTTGTGTGAACGCGGCGCGCATGGCGGCGGGCGAAACCTTTTTGTCCACGAAGTCCTCGGGCTTCACACTGATCTCGCCGGAGAACAGGAACGCCGTCAGCGGCCCAAGCTCGCCCAGCGTGGAGATGCGTTCCTTCACCAGCGGCACGATCTTCATCAGATAGTCCTTGTTCAGCGCCCATTGCTGGACGCGTGCGGCGAAGCCTGCGTCATCAAAGTTCTCGCGCAGCCAGCGGCCGTTCAGCCATGTGAGTTTCTTGATGTCGAAGACGGGGCCGCCGAGCGAGACGCGCGTCAGATCGAAGCTGGCGGCCATCTCGGCGAGAGAAAACTTCTCGTCGACTGACACTCCCGATGCCACGCCAGAAGCCACACCCGCAACAGCGGCTTCACCATCCCCGTGCGCCGCTTGCGGCATGGACCAGGCCATCAGGCCGAGATAGTTCAGCAGCGCCTCGGGCAGGAAACCCATGCGCTGATAATAGAGGATGCTGGTGGGGTTCTTGCGCTTGCTCAGCTTGCTCTTGTCGGGGTTGCGCAACAGCGGCAGATGGCACAGCACCGGCGGCGTCCACCCGAAGTATTCGTAGAGCAGCAGGTGCTTGGGCGCGGAGCTGATCCACTCCTCGCCGCGAATGACGTGGGTGATCTCCATCAGATGATCGTCCACCACGTTGGCAAGATGATACGTCGGCATGCCGTCGGCCTTGACCAGAATCTGCATGTCCACTGTCTTATAATCGAACTCGACTTTGCCGCGCAGCATGTCATTGACGACACACACGCCCTGCTCGGGAATCTTCATGCGGATGACGTGCGGCGTGTTCGCATTCATGAGTTGATCGCGCTCGGCGGCGGTGAGGTGTAAACAGTGGCCGTCGTAGCCGGGCGTAACGCGGGCGCGCTGCTGGCTCTGGCGCAACTCGGCCAGCCGCTCCTGCGTGCAGTAGCAAAGGAAGGCGTGTCCCGACTCCAGCAACTGCGCGGCGTGCTTCGCGTAGATCGCGCCGCGCTCGCTCTGCCGATACGGCGCGTGCGGACCGCCGACATCGGGGCCTTCGTCCCAGTTCAGTCCCAGCCAGCGCAGTGAATCGAGAATCGCCTGGAGCGAGCGGTCGGTGGAGCGCGCCTGATCGGTGTCCTCAATGCGCAGCAGAAACTGCCCGCCCATCTTTTTGGCGAAACAATAATTGAACAGCGCCATGTAGGCGGTGCCGACGTGAGGATCACCCGTGGGCGAAGGCGCAACGCGTGTGCGTACAGTCAAGAGAATTCTCCTTAAAATTTGGACTCAGGCCGGGCGGCGATGCCGCAGCGGCAAAACGGTTGCCGATATTCCTTTGGAAATTTTGATTATACCGCAGACGCTGCGGTCGTTTGGCGAGGTGATGATAGAACGATCCGCTTGGAGCAGCCTTCACCGGGCACGCCAATGGGGCGAATCTAAAGCGAACGCAGAGTGAAGAATTTGGGCAATTCCGTGAAAGTGTGCAATTTGGGCAGAACCGCATCTTCCGTCAATCTGTCGCCAATCTGTCAGCGATGTTTTAGGCCGCCGGGCGCGGCGGATTCTGGCGGAAATACGCGATCATATCCAGCGCAACAGCGGTGGCCCCCAACTGCCGGAGCATGGTAGTCACTTGTCCTCGGTGATAAGTCGAGTGATTCACTCGATGAGTCAGTTGCTGCCAGAGTGGCTCGGCAAATGACTTACCCTCGAAGTTACTATACGAGTGAGGTGATAGTAACTCATCCTGAGTGAGTGAGTGGAGAAACTTACTCTGCTCACTCTCCACCTTTGTGAGCCAGCATCTTATCGAATCAGGAGTAGGGAAAGTAGCAGTATCGAAGTGACGCTGGAGTGAAGTGCCTTTCCACCGTTGCAGCCAGACCCACTCGGCTGATACGAGGTGAACCAAGGTATCGCGCACCGACGGGAAACTGCTGCCCATTTCCCGCAGGAACTCCTCCTGCTGCAGCTTGCCCACGGCATTCAGCAAGCGGGCGTTGGCCCAGCTATCATAAGCATACAACTCGTGAATATATTGCAGATTCATACAGATTCCTCCCGGCGCCTCTGGGGGGAGGATGTGCGGCTGGCGTGTCGTCGCCGCATGGTGGCTGCCTGATTTGTATTATAGTCCCGGCACAGAACGTCGCGGACAGATTGTCGTGCAACGACTGTTGACTGACCTGAAACCCTGCCCCGAAACAACGATGCGGCCTCCGGCCCATGCCAACTTCGACATGCACTGAAGACCGCATCAATAGGGCTTAGCGAGGGCTTTTGCCCCGTTTGCATCAACCTTTCAGGTACTTGCTGAAGTGCGCGAGCGTGCGCTCCCAGGCCAGCTTCGCGGCGGCCGCATCATAGCGGGGAGTGGTGTCATTGTGGAAGCCGTGATTGGCCTTGTCATAAAAGTATACCGAGTAGGTAACATTCGCGGCCTTCAACGCGGTTTCATAGGCCGGCCAGCCATCAGCGATGCGCTTATCAAGAGTGGCATCACCGTAGTTCAACACCAGCGGAGCCTTGATCTTGGCGGCGTCCGCAGCGGCGGGTTGGCCGCCGTAGAACGGGACTCCCGCAGCCATGTCCGCGCCGAGCCGCACGGCCATCATGTTGACAATGCCTCCGCCAAAGCAGAAGCCGACGGCGCCCACTTTGCCGGTGCAGTCCGCGCGCGCCTTCAGCCAGCGAATAGCAGCCTCGAAGTCATTAGTCATTTTCTCGCGATCCACTTTCTGGAATGCCGTGGCTCCCGCTTCATCATTGCCGGGCCAGCCGCCGACGGACGAAGTTCCGTCCGGCGCGAGCGCCATGTAGCCCTCGGTAGCGAGGCGGCGGGCGACATCCTTCACGTAAGGGTTCAGGCCGCGGTTCTCATGAATCACCATCACGCCGGGCAGCTTACCGGTGGCGTTGGCGGGGCGAACCAGATAAGCGTTGATGCTGCCGTTGCCCTGCGGCGAGGGCACTACAACGTTCTCAACCTTGATGCGTGCATCGCTCTCCGGCACTTGCTCGGCCAGGGCGTAGTTGGGCTTCAGGCTCTCCCACAATGCGGTCACTGTTACACCACCGATGGCGAACTTCTTAGCGCCATCGAGAAAGGCACGGCGGTTGATTTCGCCGTGTTGGTATAGGTGAAATAAGTTCAATAGCTCCTGCGGAAATTCCTTTGCAGTCTTTCTATCCAT
>CAMBEY010000302.1 GCA_945865705.1 Candidatus Sulfopaludibacter sp. SbA3 | reverse complement strand
CATTGGCCCGCTTGCTCACGCGCGCGGCACTGTCACGCGATCAAAACGATCAATCGAGTGGCGCCAGCGCGAGGAACGGGATCACCAGGCTGCCTTGGCTGGGCTCGAAGGTTAGTTTCACGCGAACGCGCGCTGCGCCGCGCGGCAATGTCAGCCGCTCATCGATCTGCTCCCAGAACCAATCATTGTCGGTGCGCTCCTGCGCCAGCGGCATGTCTTTTATACTCAGGGGCGTGCCCAGCGCCGTCCCCACTGCGTCGAATGCGACCAATCGCAACTGCGCGTTGGCGCAGTTTGCCTCGCCGCAACTGAACGCCGCGCGCAGATGATACGCGCCGCCGCGCTCGACCGCCGCCTGCGTCTCGATGGTGCGGGGCGCGGGCATGTCGCCGCGCCAGTAAATCATCGGCACGGTGCGGCCGACGAGAGGCATCTCCCGGATGATCGGCGGGCCGTCCTCCGGCTGGTTGGCCGAATCGACGAAGTCGCCGGTCTTCAGAACCGAGTCGCCCTCCACGCGCGGCGCGGCCAACAGCAGGATCACCGCCAGCAAATAGACGCCGCTTCGTCCTAGCCAAGCCGGAAACTCGCGCCCCATTCGGTCGCCCATTTTTTTCATCGCAGCTTTCATCGCAGCTTTCATCGCAACCACTGAAATCTCGGCGAGGAACGAAAGTCCTCCAGCGGCCAGCAGAATCTCCCACGGCAGCGTCGGCAGGCGGTAGCGCAGGTTCGGCGGCTGCATCAGAATCGCCGCAAGCAAGCTCGCCGTGACCGCGAGCAGTATCATCAGCCCGCCCCCATGGGCTGTCATCCCGAGCGCAGCGAAGGATCTGCTTTTGAATATTGTCAGCATCCCCACGAGGCCGCTTGTCGCTCCGAGCGCTGCAAGCACAAGGAACCATACGCTTTCGAATGGGAATGACCATCGCTCGACGGCGCGCGCCGCGCCGGGAAAATCAATCTGCGCCAGCGGGCGCACGAGAATACTGCGGCTGGTCATCTCCGGATTGATGCGGCCCGTGAACTCCACCAGCGGTACATACGTCTCCGCGTTCAGCGCGTACCATTGGCTGATTGATGGATCGCGAAACAGCAGCGGCAGGCGCTGTAAGCGGCTCCACAGAAAATCGAGCGGGTGCAGGAGAATCGCCTCGCGCGCAATCTCCGCCAGCGCGCGGTCAATCTCCACGTCGGAGAGGAATTCCAGAATTTCGGCATTCGGATTTTTTGCGATCCTGCGCAACTCCGGCATCGCGGAGTAGACCACCACGGCGTCCGGCCCGCGCTTGCCCGCGAGATAGCGGTGATAGATCGTGCGAATTTGTTTGTGAGGGTCTGTCGCGTAGTCCACTTGCAGGTCGGCAACAGAAATCAGATTGCGCCCCGTGGACTGTGTCAGCGCGAAGCTGCCCGTCGCCCGTTGATTGCGGATCAGCAGCGGCAGCAACACGGCCAACCCAACCGTCCCGGCAGTCAGCGCAAAGCGCAGCGCGGATGGGCGGCCATCGAGCAGCAGCAGTCCCAAAATCCACACAGGAAAAATTACCAGAGCAATCGGACGTGTCAGACAGGCCAGGGCGAGCGCCAGGCCGCAGGCAGCGGCCACCAGCAGGCTCCAACCGTGGCGACTGATCCAGTAGCGAGCCATGGGCGGCTCCGTCGCCTGCTGCCGATGGTAGCCCACCGCGAAAAATCCCGCGGCCACCAGCAGAAATGTGTAGAGAGTTTCGGAGAGAATGCTCTGCTCCGTCAGCACGAAGCAGGAGGCGACCGCGCACACCGCTCCAGCCAGCAGCGCCGGGAAATGCCCCAGCAGCGCGCGGCGCGCGGTGAGATAAATCAGCAGCGCCGTACCCACTCCCATCGCGTGCTGCGCCAGCAGCGTCAGCGTGAAGCCGCTCTGAGGCGACTGCCCCGTTATCCACAGCAGCAGCGGATAGAGTGGCGGACG
Source organism: Candidatus Sulfopaludibacter sp. SbA3 (assembly GCA_945865705.1). GTDB lineage: Bacteria > Acidobacteriota > Terriglobia > 2-12-FULL-54-10 > 2-12-FULL-54-10 > SHUM01. The sequence continues at coordinate 1,610 of CAMBEY010000302.1, read as the reverse complement.
CCGCGAGAGATCGCCGAAGCCACCGCTGTTCCATAGCCGCTGCGCAATCTCAAAATAGGAATCCGAGTCGGGATGAAGGATCGTCGGCAGCGCCGCTGAAAGGTTCCATCGAACGTAAACGCCCAGCGCCGCAATTAGCGCCAGCGCAATCCAATCGCCGCGATCAGTCAGTTTTACCCGGGATTTTACTCTGTGTACCTCTGCGTCCTCTGCGGTTAATTTTTTATTCCGGAGATTATTCATACCGCAGCGCCTCAATGGGATCGAGCGAGGCCGCGCGATGCGCCGGATAGTATCCAAAGAAAATTCCCACCGCCGCCGAAAACACAAACGCCACAACCACCGCCAACAGTGAAATGAACGTGGGCCAGTTCAGCGCGTGAGCAATCCCCGCCGCGCCCGCCGAGCCGAGCACGATGCCGATCAGTCCGCCGACCAGGCTGAGCATCACCGACTCGGCGAGGAACTGCAAACGTATCTGGCTGGAGCGCGCGCCCACGGCCATGCGGATGCCGATCTCGCGCGTGCGCTCGGTAACCGACACCAGCATGATGTTCATGATGCCGATGCCGCCGACGATCAGCGAGATGGCGGCGATCGAGCCCAGCAGCAGCGTCAGAATCAGCGTGGTTTGCTCGGCGGCCTGCGCGACGTCGGCGAGATTGCGCACGCGAAAATCGTCGGGGTCGCCGGCGTGAATGTTGTGGCGCTGCCGCATCAGCTCGGTGATCTGCGCCTCGGCCACGCGCGAGGCCAGAGGGCTGATGGTCGAAATCATGGCGTTGTCAATAACCGCCAGCGCGGTGCGCTTCAGCTTCTTCTGCACAGTGGTGTAGGGAACCACGACCATGTCGTCCTGATCCTGCCCGGTCAGCGCCTGCCCTTTGGCTTCGAGCACTCCGGTTACGCGAAACGGCAGATTGTTCAGGCGCAGTGTTTGCCCGATGGGATCGATGCCTGCGAAAAGACGATCCGCGACGGTGTTGCCCAGCACGACCACGCGGCTGGCGGCGCGCACGTCGGCCCCGGCGAAGAACTCGCCGCGCTGGAGACCCCATGCGCGAATTTCCGGCGCGCGCTCGTTGGTGCCCTCCACGCGCGAGGCCCAGTTCTGATTGCCGAAGATCATCTGCCCGCGCGTGGTGACCATCGGCGTGGCCGCGGCTACCAGCGGGACTTCGCGCACGATGGCGTCCACGTCCGCGTCAGTGAGCGTGGCCGACGCGCCCGCGCCCATCTGCACGCCGCCGGTGTTGCGGCTCCCCGGCGTAACGAACAGCAGGTTCGGCCCAACACTGGCGATCTGCTGCTCTACCATGCGCTGCGCCGCCTGCCCCAGCGACACCATGGTGATGACCGCGCCCACGCCGATCACCATGCCCAGCAAGGTGAGCGAGCTGCGCATCTTATTGCGCGCCAGCGCCCGCCACGCAATCTTCAGAATGGTTATGGACGACATCATTGGCGTTAACTCTTCCGGCTCGACAATTTCCGTATACTCAATGCTAATCTCCGCATCAAATGCGGAGATTAGCGAACATATTCTCCGCACGTCCAACTATTACTTCGCAAAACGATTCGTTGTCATCCTGAGCGCAGCGCAGGATATG
>CAMBEY010000301.1 GCA_945865705.1 Candidatus Sulfopaludibacter sp. SbA3 | reverse complement strand
GATAAAGTCCCGGAACATTACTCTCTAATGTGGTTGGGTCGCAGTAGGGACGCATGCGCCGCGGCTCGATGGAGACGCCCATCTGCCGCAAGAACGTGGTGTCGGGTTGGTAGCCGATCAGCGCCAGCACGAAATCATTCTTGAGCGCGCGCATCCCCGTCGACCCCGAGCCCGGTTTGGCGTCCGAGTGAACAGGGGCGACGACGATCGAGTCCGGTCGAATCTCCACCACCTTGGTGTCGAACAGCGCTTTGATCTCGCCATTTTTGATGCGGTTCTCGATGTCCGGCTTGATCCAGTATTTAATCTTGTCGGAGAGCTGCGAACTGCGATGGATCATGGTTACGCGCGCGCCGTGGCGGTATAACTCCAGCGCGGCGATGGCGGCGGAGTTGCGCGCGCCGATCACGGCCACGTCACAGTTGTAAAAAGGATGCGCCTCGCGGTAGTAGTGCGAGACTTTGGGCAACTCTTCGCCGGGCACTCCCAACAGGTTTGGAATGTCGTAATAGCCCGTGGCCAGAATGATCTTGCGCGCTTCGTAGCGACCGACGCCGGCATCCTGCCGCAATGTCCGCACATGGAAATGCTCGTCCGCGCCGGATATCTCGGCGACCGCTTCGTACTGATTGATCTGAATCTGATAGCGCTGCGCCGCGAGGCGGTAATACTTCAGAGCCTCAATTCGAGTGGGTTTCTCGCGCAGGCTGACCATGGGCAGGTCGCCGATTTCGAGCAGGTCCGGCGTGGTGAAGAAGACCATGTCAATGGGGTAATTGTAGAGCGAGTTGACCACGCAGCCCTTGTCCAGCACCAGCGTGGTGAACCCCGCGCGCTGCGCCTCGATCGCACAGGCCAGTCCCGTCGGTCCCGCTCCCACCACAATCACGTCGAAACGATCCATAGATTTCAACTCTGCTCTGTTCACATGCCATGTTAACGGCTTGTGCGGGAGACTGTAAAGACTTCAACGCCAGCGGGGGATGGCACACCTAAAAGCAAACGGCGCTCCGGAGGATTGCTCCGAAGCGCCGCTGCGTTTGATGGTTGAACCGTGAACTACTGTACGGTGAAGGTCGCCGTGTAGCTGCTCACCGGGCCTTGCAGACCGTTAGCAGTTGACCGTGCGGTAACCGAATAGAGGCCTGCGGGATCCTTCGGAGACAGCTTGTAGCTCGTGGATGCTACGCCGTCCGAGCCGGCGACTACGGTCTTGGTAGTCGTGCCGTTCGGTTTGACGATCGTGAATACGACGGAGCTGCCGCCAATTGAAGATAGGGCTGACATCGGAACCGTCGCGCGTTTGGCGAAGGGACCGCCGATGGGATTCATCGTCGTGGTGGGTGCAACGGGCGGAACAGTTACGTTGGCAGTGGCTGTTGCAGTCGCCGTGTTTGCGCCGCGGGTGGCGGTGGCGTTGACCGTGTTGCTGCCCGCGCCGATGCTCGCCGGGATGGTCTTCGTCATGGTGGTGGACGAAGTGGAGCCGGGAGCGATGTTCAGCGTGCCGACCATAGTAGTGGACCAGCCCGAGGGCAGCGTCGTGGTCAGCGCAAAGTTGCTGGCCGTACAGCCGCTCGTGTCATTGTTGGTAACGTTGACGGTGTAGTTCAGGGCTGCGCCCGCCACGCCGCTCAGGCTGGACGGAGTGATGCTCACCGTGGGGTTGGCGGTTACGCAGGGAACTGCGCCATAGTTTACGGTCACGTTCAGTGCGGACGACGGAGCCGTGCCTGTGATGCTGTCCACGCTAAAGGTGAGGTTGGTGTAGGGGTCGATGTAGAAGCCCGTGCCCGGCAGCTTGGCGGCATCGGAGAAGTTGTTGCCGGTGCTGGGGGTGAAGTCGAGCAGATGAGTGTAGGTGCCGGTGGAGGCGTCGGTGTGATGGATCAGCCCGCCGCTGCGGACCTGCGCGCCCAGCGTGGAGTCGTAGAGGCCAATAGCCTGGCGGAACTCCAGCCAGAACCATGCATCGTTGCCGGTGCCGCGGCGGACTTTCAGCGCCTGCACGCCGCTGGTGATGTTCTCGAACGGCTGAATGGAGAAGCTGCCGTTGGTCTCAACGGTTTGCACATTGCTGCCGGCGAACCAGCCGATCTGCTGCTTGTGCGGCGCGGCGTAGTGTCCCAGGTTCCATGAGCCCATTGAGGAGTGCCTGTCGCCGTATTCACTATGTGTTCCGGCGGTTCCGATCGGGCCGATAGGCTCGGCCAAACCAGATGTGGCATTGGTGAAGTAGCGGGTCGCCGCGTGGTGCAGCGTCAGGTTGTGGCCGCCTTCATGTGTGGCCAGTTGCACGCCATTGTCTATGCTTTGCATCTGGCCGGCAATATTCCACGAAGTCGAAGCCTGGAAGCTGCCGTCGGCTGAACTAAGTGTCGAGCAGCCCAGAGTGCCCAATCCGGCCCAGCCGCAGTCGGAAGCCGCAAAGATGAGCATTACGCGGGTGTACTGTGTGAAGTTCACCTGCGAATCAGCGGCATTGATCGCCGCCTGGCGCAAGTTGTAGTAGTCAGTATTGCAGGAGTGCCAGGGAATGGTATAAGGTCCGACCACAACGCCCGAGGCGCTGGCCTTGTTGTAGGATGCATCGCGCCAGTAGCCATCCACTGAGCGACCGCCTGTCTGGAAGTAGATGTCGTTCAACATCGTGGGTGTTGCGCCAGCGGGCAGCAAGACCGGGTCAATTGCGGTGGTCGCGGGATTGTCCGCCCTGTTGATGAGGATGACTACCGTCTTCTGATCGCCCAGCGTAGTGCAGTTTGCTCCGGCCACTGAGCCGGAGACGTTGCCATCGGCGGCGGCAACTTCCGCGCCGGCGCGCACGCCAGCGACAGTCAGAATGTCGTTGCATTTGAACCAAGTCGGCTCATTATCCTTAAAGTGAAGTTTCACGATTTCGTTGTTGACCTTCATATTCAAGTCCACGCGATGCTTGGTCAGCGTCGCATCATCCAAGATGATGTAGTCCACCGGGCCGGTCCAGTTGCCGTGCGATTCGAACTTGGCAGCCGAGGCCGGGAAGGTTTCGGTCATGGAGGCCAGCAATCTGGAATCGAACGCTACCTCAAGTGCGGCCATCGGGTCTAGCTGGATCAGCGACTGCAGCGCCGCGAAGCGCTCGGCGATGACTGCAGAGGCTTGGCTGTGCAGCGAGTTGCCATTGCTGTTCTCAGCGGCATTGATCTGGCCGTGGAGGTGCAGCAGCGTGTTATTCAGTTGGCGTAGATGTGCCGCCTCGGAATTTCCCTGCGCACGCACCGTGCGGGGTGCGATCACCCCAACCGTGAGCAGCAGGACTGCGACGATAAGTGATTTCAAGCGATTCATGTGAATTCCTCTCCGTGTGGTATTGAATCGAAGCTCATTGACGCATTCGGACTCAACCCTGTTGTCTTTATCTAGTGGAGCCACGTTGGTGCGCCCAAATTTACTGTTGTAAATTGAGCGGGCCATCGCGGCGTCCATGTTGGTCCTATGCGTCATGGGTCCATCATGGCGTGATTGCCCATACAGGCCAATCCATCGGAGGCCTCAATTTTTTTTTGGGGGGGGGGGGGGGGGGGG
>CAMBEY010000300.1 GCA_945865705.1 Candidatus Sulfopaludibacter sp. SbA3 | reverse complement strand
ACCACCGCGCCCGCCGCCTCCAGCCGCTCGACGGCAGTGGCGGTGTAGGGTGAGATAAAGTTTTCCAGAATACTTGAGCCGCAGGTATTGCGAGTGCCTTGAATGTTGATGACATCCTTCACCGCCAGCGGCACCCCGGCCAGCGGTGGCAGCGAGGCGCCCACGGCTTTGGAAGCCGCCAGCTTGTCGATCTCATCGGCTCGCGACAAGGCGCGATCGTTCATCACCGTGATCAGCGAATTGTTGCGCGGATTCTCCGTGGCGATACGTTCGAGGGTGGCCACGCAAATTTCTCGCGCCGACGCCTGACGCGACTCAATCAAGCGCCGCACTTCCGGAATGGTCAATTTCGAAATATCAATACTCATCGCTCGATCACCTTGGGAACCTTGAAATGCCCTGCGCCGGACTCGGGCGCGTTGGCGAGAGACAACTCGAGCGGCAGGCTGAGCTTCACCTGATCGGCGCGCAGCGAACTACCCTCGGCCGAGTCCGTCAAAACCTGCGACATAGGCTCTACATTGGCCGTGTCCAGCTCGTTAAGTTTCTCTACGTAGCTCAGGATCGAACTCATGTTTGCCGCGTACTCCTGCGCCTCGGATTCGGTCACTTCGAGGTGCGCCAGCGCGGCCACGTAGTAAACGTCTTTTTCGGTGATCTTCAAACGGGTTCTCTCCTGTCAGCAGATGAGGACGAAGTGGCATCTTTGCTTTTTAGCGGGGGCTGCACGAAATCAATGCGCGTGGCCACGGGCTTCCCCCAGAAGCGGGCGGTGGCGTTCAGAATTTGCTGCTCAAATGAGCCGAGCGAATTCAGCCAAGCCCGGTCCGGCACGGCCACGATCAGCGTGTCGCCGCGCAGCGAAAGCGGCTTGGTGCTGGCCGCCACAGTGGAACCGACAATCGCGGGCCACAGCAGCTTCAAGGTCTCTTCGCGCCCCAGCTCTTTCTCCATCTGATCGCAAAAGCCCGGTGGCAGGAAATCGCGCAACGATTGCATGACTTTCTCTCAGCGCCCAATAAACGATTCGGTCTGGTGGTTCTGGAATCAGGCGAACAAATTGTGCAACTACAAGGAGGCTAGTATAACCTGAATCTTGCGCTGGTTTCATGGCCATGGCGTGGCGGCGCGGAGATGATTTCGCTACGCTCGGGATGACAACAGTTCGGTCGATGAACAATGGAAAAAAATAATTCACAAGTTACAGTCCGTTACCCCAGGCTGATCCTGGCATCGGCGTCACCACGGCGACGGGAGATTCTGGCTGGCGCGGGGTTGGCGTTTGAAGTCATGGCTGCCGATATTGATGAGCGTCATATGCCGGGAGAAAGCCCCGAGCAAATGGTGTCTCGCCTGGCAGCGGAAAAGGCTCTCGTGGTTCGGGCGTCAAATAAAACCCCAAACGATTTGCCGGTACTGGCGGCGGACACCGTGGTGGTGATTGGCGGCGCAATACTTGGCAAGCCGGCGTCCGCCGATGAAGCGCGCGCCATGCTGTTGCGCCTATCGGGCGTGGAGCATGAGGTACTGACGGGCGTCGCGCTCCTCTTCCCAGCGACTCAGCATTCGTCCAACAGCAAGCTCGACGTGCGTGTGGCTTCCACACGCGTGCGGTTTCGGACTATGTCGAAGGAGCAAATTGAGGACTACATCAACTCAGGCGAGCCTTATGACAAAGCCGGCGGGTATGGCATCCAAGGCCTAGCCTCAAAGTACGTGGAGCGTATCGAGGGCTGTTACTTCAATGTGGTGGGTCTGCCCATTGCCCTGGTCTGCGCGATGCTGGAGGAACATGCGAACACCGACCGCTCGTAGGCACACGAACGGCCACAAGCCACTTACTAGCTGTATTGGATACTGGGGACGCAGGAAAAATAGTTACAACAGTTCTTAGGACTTCACGCTCTTGGAAGCGTCGGCCGGCTTCTCTTCGTCCTTAATCGCTGCCTTGAAGCCACGGATGCCTTCGCCCAAGCCCTTTCCAATATCACCCAAACGGCGGCCGCCAAAGATCAACAAAGCTAATCCAATCATGATAACCCATTCCATTGGTCCAATTGAGCCCATGTGGTGCCTCCTGAAATCTAATTCTTTTCCTATCCTACTATTCATTTGCAGGAAAATCTATAGGTCTAGTAAAAGCACATTCAGGAAATTGGCCCTAACCGCGCGTAACTTGTCCAGCCAATCGCGAGTAGCGCATCCCGACTAATTTGTTGTACGATTAAATGTTATGCTCTCCATCAACAACATATCCATGCGCTTCGGCGCGCTTATCCTTTTTGAAGATGTCACCTGCACCTTCTTCGCCGGACGCCGTTACGGCATCAGCGGGCCGAACGGCGCGGGCAAGTCCACCTTCATGAAAATCCTCACCGCCGAATTTGAGCCGACCAAGGGCGAAGTCATCCGTCCCAAGAAGATGGGCATCCTGCGTCAGGATCAATTTGCGTTTGACCCTTATCGCGTCATCGACACGGTCATCATGGGCAACGTTCCACTGTGGAAAGCTCTGGCGGAGCGCGACACGCTGTACGAGAAAGCGCCGGAAGAGTTGACCGACGACGATGGCATGCGCCTCGGCGAACTGGAAGGAATTGTCGGCGAAGAGGGCGGATACGAAGCTGAGTCTGATGCGGCGGCGCTGCTGGCTGGTCTGGGCATCGAGGAGAATCTCCACGAGCGCAAGATGAGCGAGATTCAGGGCGGGCAGAAAGTCCGCGTGCTGCTGGCGCAAGCTTTGTTCGGCAATCCGATGGCGCTGCTGCTCGACGAGCCCACCAACCACCTCGATCTCGATTCTGTCCACTGGCTGCAAGATTATTTGGTGAAGTACGAAGGCTTGCTGATCGTCATTTCGCACGACCGCCATTTCCTGAACAGCGTCTGCACGCACACCGCCGACATCGACTATCAGACCATCATCATGTACACCGGCGGCTACGACGAAATGGTCGTTGCCAAGACGCAGGTGCGCTCCCGCATCGAGTCGGATAACGTGCAGCGCGAAAAGAAGATTGCACAGTTAAATGAGTTTATCGCGCGCTTTTCGGCTGGCACCCGCTCATCGCAGGTTACTTCACGCAAAAAAGAAGTTGAGCGACTGCAGACAACAGAGCTGGCGCGCTCGAACATTCAACGCCCCTACATTCGCTTCGATCAGAAAAAGCAGTCGGGGCGGCATCCGCTGGAGTTCACCGGCGTAACCAAATCCTACGACGGCGTGAATATCATTCAACCATTCACAGCAGCGATTGTGCGCGGTGAGAAGATCGCGTTGGTCGGCCGCAACGGAACGGGCAAGACCACTCTGCTGCGCGCACTGCTGCGCAACGCCACAGGCTATCTGAGCGGCGATGAATCGAAGTTCCAAGTCGACGCTGGCGAGGTGAAGTGGGGGCATGAAGCGATGGTGGGCTACTTCGCGCAGGACCACACCGATTCCATTTCCAAGGGCACCACGGCGCTCGAGTGGCTCCGTCAGTTTGATCCGGCGGCGGGCAATGAAGAGTTACGCGGCCTGCTCGGTCAGATGTTGTTCAGCGGCGACGATGCGCTGAAGCCCACCGATGC
>CAMBEY010000299.1 GCA_945865705.1 Candidatus Sulfopaludibacter sp. SbA3 | reverse complement strand
TCCCAAAATAGAAGCTGAAGGCAAATAGCAGCAAGAAAACGAAGACGAGAATAATGTACCCGACAATCCCCAAGTCCACTATTACTGCTCCTCTGTCCAACGGCAATCACGGACGATCCCTGTGGAGGATAAGAATTCTATCCACCATTTATCCTCTGCCTGGTATTACTCTTGCGGTCTTCGTCAAACGCTGCCGGCAGAAGGGCAGGAACCATGGGTCAGGGTTTCGCTGGCCTCGGAGAAGCGCTGCTACTTCTTCTTGGCGGACACTTCCTGCTCTACCTTTGCCAATAAGGATTTTAGTTCAATATCCACGGAATCCGGTGCTGGAATCGCATCACCGGGGAGGTTCCTAGATGAATACTCCAGGCGAAGTTCCGGATCACTGATCTGGCGGCGAAGCCGAATGACCTGGCTGATGGTGCGGCCATTCTCCCCGGCCACGGGCAGAATCGAAGTCTCCCGGGAACCCGGCTCCATATTCTTGGACGCCGCGAAGGCGCGGACAAAATTCAAGCCGCGGCGACCCGACTTGGAGGTGCCAGATGCTGTGGTGGTAACAGGAACGGCAGAAGCGGTAATCAAGTAGTTCAATCCGACCTGCTTGCCATCCGTAGGCTCTACGGCGGCTTTCGGCTGCGCAAATTTGTAGCCCAGAGCGCGGAACAGGCTCATGCGAGCACCTGAATTTGAGCTGGTACCCGCACCACCTTGGCCGATGCCGTTGGCGCTGCCACTGCCCGCGCCAGCTCCGGTGCCGCTGGCCGAACCACTGCCCGGTCCGCCGCGGAAACGCTCGGTCTTCACCCAGCGTTCTCCCGGCTCACGGCCGCGCATGCGGTTTGTGTAGTAGCGGCCCAGCGCCGTACTCACAGCTGCGGTCGAGAAGATGAAGTTGGCAATGTTCAGCGGCAACAAGCGAACCCGCCCTTTGGAGCCGTCGAGGAGCACGCTGCTGCCCATCTCAAAAAACGAAGCAAAATTGCCCAACGCGTTATAGGTGGTGCTGGCCAGGAAAGCGAGAGCCACCATGGGCAGGAAGGACTGATTGGCGAAGAAGAGAATGGTGCAGGCAATCCACCCCAGTATCAGCAACGGCGCGGTCAGATAGACGCCCAGCATCAGCGCGCCATCGAGCTTGGTCTTCCAATTCAATAGCGGCGAGCGCAGCAACTGGCCCAGATAGCGATGGAAGCAATCAGTGTGGCCGATGGCCCAGCGATCAATTTGGCCCTTGCGCGCCGACCAGGTCTCCACCACTTCCTCGTAGCACTCGGCGCGATTCACGTAGGCGATCTTCCAGCCTTTGATGGCCATCTGCAGCGTCAAATCGGTGTCTTCCGTTAGCGTGAACGAGTTCCATCCGCCGACTGAGTCCAGCGCAGAGCGGCGCACACTGCCGACCGTGCCGCCAAACTGCGGGATCAGTCCCATGTTGTAGCGGGCCTGCTGATTAATCTGATAACCACCCGAGCGCTCCAGGTCGAGCAAACGGGTCAGCAGCGAAGCGCCCACATTGTGGGGAACCACGCGGCCCATCACGGCGCCCACTTCAGGATCAACGAACGGCGCCGCCAGAAACTTCAGCAGCGACTTGCCGGGGATGTAGTCAGCGTCGAACAGAATCAAGATTTCGCCGCGCGCAAGCTGAGTGGCCGCGCGCAATCCGGCGGGCTTGCCGCGCATGCCTTCGGTGCGGTGCAGCGGCTTGATAAACGGATACTTTTTGGCGTACTCATCGAGGATTTCGCCGGTGCGGTCGGTCGAGTGATCGTTGATCGGGATGATCTCGAACAAGTCGGGATCGTGGGGAAAGTCCGCTTCGAGCAGCGCCTCGATGACGTCCGCCGCCACCTTCTCCTCGTTGTGCATGGGAATCATCACCGTGATGGAGGGCAGGTGGAAGCCAGAGACGTCCGAGTAGTTCTGCCGCTGGCGCTTGAACAGGCGCGCCATGGCGAAAATGAAGTGGCGGACGGTATAGGCCACCATCACCGACACCACGAAAATCACCACAATCTTTGCCAGGAATATCATGATTGCCACACCTCTCTCTGTTTGCTCAAATGCCCGGCCGCGCGATCCATGGCCAGCGAGTAGATCGCCACGATGTACAGAAAATCAGCCAGGAACCCGAAGACAAAATAGAACACCGGCATCCACAACGCGCCAAAGTAATAGAATGTGGCCAGAGCCACCGCCAGCCGGAACACAGACCACACCATCGAATACATGAACACCAGAATCAACCAGGGCAGCTTCAGCGCGAATGGAATATTGATGGTGAAGATGCCCAAACCAAATATCCACGGTAGCAACAGCCAAAGATAGGTCTCGCCGCGATACCAGATCCCCATGAAATCTTCGGGACTGTAGGGAAGCTCCGGCGAGATCGCCTTCAAATAGAACAGCGTAATCCCCAGGCCAGCAGGTATCAGAAACAGCAGCGGTCGCAGCGGCAGCGCCATGTAGCGGTAGCCGAGCAGGTAAACTGCCGCGAAGATGCCAAAGGTGTACCAGGGAAACATCGGGTTCAGCACATAGCTGTGATACTGGGTGCTTAGAATCGTGGCGGACAATCCGGGGAAGACTTCGATCGTGCCGCCCATCGTGTAGGGAACACCGGCAAAGGTCAGCAGACTTTCCATGACCCGGGTGTGCCAGTCCAGAATTCTCTCGAGTTGCCAGAACAGCAGCACGTCCACGATCACCGCCACGGCCAGACCTTGCGCCAGGAACGCTCCCCGAAAGGGCATGTACCGCAGACTCTTATGTGGGTAAATTGCTTTGCGTCTCATCGCCGTTCCGCCTTCCTGCCTGCTCCACTTCCGGGGGAAAATTATCGGGAGGGACTTGCGTCCCTCCCCTTGCGAGTATGGTTAATAGCCGTTCAGCATGAAATCGATGGTGCGCTTCATAATTAACAACTGTGGCCTCACTCGGTCGGAATTCACTTGAATTGTGAGGCCTTCATTGGCTTGTCCGACGAACTTGTTTGGAAAATCAGCAGCCACAGGCCCTACGACTTGAATCGGTGCAGAAGGAAAGGCCGGAAACTGCCAATCGGGAGATGCTGCCGGATAGTTGCCGTCAAGTGGGCAGTGGCCCGCTAGATTAAAAGCCAGAGCCACGATAAATTCTGGCGCATAGGAGAAGTAAACGACCGTCCCGCGACTCATGCGAGTCAGCAGAATCGCCGGATAGACTTTCTTGGAATCCGGATTCGGAGTGAGCTGCAGAAACGCCAAGGCATCGCGGAAGTGCTCAGGACGGGGCACAAGGAGATTTGCCTCCGCACCGTATGAGAGCACAGTAGACTCCCATCCCGAGATTGCGGTTGGGCCAATGTTTTTCAAGACTCGGATGTTCACGCCAGGATCTGGATCAAAGGCTTGAGTTCCGAACGCTCTAGTCCAGGGGTCGTGCCAGAGTTCATGTAATCCGCCAGTCGAGCCCTTTTGCGACTTTAACGGATCCGCTCCGAGAGGATCATGCGGATTCTCAATGAGGTCCTTATATCCGCTGCCGTATGTGGCGATCAGTTTACCGCCGCCTAGAACCCACTGCTTAATTTCCCGGG
>CAMBEY010000298.1 GCA_945865705.1 Candidatus Sulfopaludibacter sp. SbA3 | reverse complement strand
TCTGCGTTTGAAATCCAGCGGCGCTGATCTCCACAACGTAGGTGCCATCCGACAAATTGTCCAACTCGATGCGCCCATCCGCGCTGGCCACTTCCAGTGCGGTGGCAGATGCGGCACCGTAGATGCGAACACGAGCGCCGGGGATGCGGCCGCCGGTGCGGTCGCGCACCACGGCGCTGAGCGGGGATGTCGCGCTCGATTGCGCGTGGGCCAATCGCCATGCGGGTTGCGAAGCGTTTATCAGACAAATCAGGGATAACAGACAAGCAAAGACACGAATACTACCTAGCACTTTCATGGACGTTCTCGACATGTGGACTCCTTTGGCCCTCGGAAGGAGGAAACGCAATACCGCCGAGACGGGGAGGCCAGTGTTGGTGGAAGTGGAGGATGAGGCGAAGGCGCGACCCTTACAAAGAAAAAACAGAGATGCACCAAAACAGTGCAATCGTGATTTCAAAAATGGAAAGACAGCGCCAAGCTCATCGGACTTCCCCTCGAAGCCGATTCCCGCAGGGGGGTTCTTGGCAGGTCTCCTGGCTGATGCTTTAGCGGATCGAGCGCCTTCCCATCCCGGCGTGCCGAAACAGTGGCTATCTGCTCAATCCAACGCAATCACAGTGGCGGGGCCGCGCTGGTTTCTCACCAGCTTCCCTATTGATGATCAAGCACCAAGAACGTTTTCCATATTGAAGGCAGAGAGGCGGAGTTGTCAAGCGAGCGAGTGAATTGGGAATGGTCTAGTTTGAAACTGACGCCTGGTTTAAGGCTGTCATCCTGAGCGCAGCGAAGGATATGCTTTGCTGCTGCGAAGAAAGTAAAAGCAGATCCTTCGCTGCGCTCAGAATGACAAAGTTATGAATGTCTGGGAAATTTCGAAATGATCCACTACCAGTGAATCTGGTGAATAAGCGGGCGCGAAAATTTGGGGTGGGCGACGGGGCTCGAACCCGCGACTTCCGGAATCACAATCCGGCGCTCTACCGGCTGAGCTACGCCCACCGCAGTGTAGACACGGTGCATTGATTATAGGGAACCCGTGGCAGGCAGGTCAATGCGGCCGGTAGCGGCTCTGTTCCGGCGGCAGAAAATGCGCTAATCGAAGATGACTGTCTTGCGGCCGTAGGGGATGACGCGGCGTTCGAGGTGCAGGCGCACGGCGCGGGCCAGCACGACACGCTCGAGGTCGCGGCCCTTGCGCACCATGTCCTCCACCGTGTCGCGATGGCTGCTGCGGGCCACGTCCTGCTCGATGATGGGGCCCTGATCGAGTTCGGCGGTTGCGTAATGGCTGGTTGCTCCAATGAGCTTCACGCCGCGCTCAAACGCCTGGTGGTATGGTTTTGCGCCAACAAAGGCTGGAAGAAATGAATGGTGGATATTGATAATGTGGTTGGGGAAGGCCTCCACCATCTGCGGACTGAGCACCTGCATATAGCGCGCGAGCACTACAAGGTCAATACGGTGCTGGCGCAGCAGCTCAATTTCAGCTTTCTCCTGAGCGAGCTTGGTATCTGCCGTAATGGGAAACACGTGAAAGGGGATGCCGAATTTCTCGACCGCCGGACCGAGGTCAGGATGATTGCTGATGACCAGCGCGACCTCGCACGGCAACTCGCCTTCCGCGCTGCGCCAGAGCAAATCATATAGGCAATGCGACTGCTTGGAGACGAACAGGGCCACGCGGTCCGGCTGATCGCGATAATGGATTTCCCATTGCAAATTCATTTTGCGCGCCAGCGGAAGAAACGCGGCGGCAAACTCATCGCGTCCAATCTGGAAACCAGATGTCTCCCATTCCAGACGCATCAGGAATAGCCCGGACTGCTGGTCGGTGTGATGATCCGAATGAATAATGTTGCCGTTATATTGAAAGATAAACTGCGCTATCTGGGCGACCAGCCCGCGCTGGTCCGGGCAGTGAATCAGCAGAACGGCATTTGGTTGGTTGGGTGATTGACTGGGTGATTGGTTGGGCATGATCTCCGGGGCCTCCCTAGGTGTCAATTTGTATTACATCGCAGGAGACAGGTGCGATGCCAGCCAGAAGTATCACTTCGCTTTAAACAGGCATGGACTGACGCGGGAATCTTATCTCTTCTCGGCGCGTACAAAACGGGAGAGGTCCGGAAGAACCTCCCGGGTTTGCAAAAGCGGAAGCAGCACGGCCCCTGACAGATTGATCAGCACCTGCGAGATCATATAAAGCGTGAAGAGGTTGGCTCCCTGCGTTGATCCCGCAAGTTGGAAGAGAGCCAGGAACGCCACCTGGCCAACGCCGAGGCTGGCTGGCGTGATGGGAATCGTGGTCAGCACTAATCCCACCGGCACCAGCACCATATATCCCAGCAGGCCCACTTCGATTCCCAAGGCGCGTCCGTAGAGCATGAGGCTGCTCAGAATCAATCCCTGACTGGCACAGGAGATCAGCGCAATCTTGCGAATCAGCGCGGCATCATGGACATAATCGTGCGTGCCGCGATACAGTTCCGCGAACATTTCGCCCATGCGCAGCTTCTTCGCCAAGTGCGTCAGTATCACCGGCGGCGCCGGTCGCAGATAGGCCAGCCATAAGAGGGCCAGGGTGGCGAGTAATCCGCAACCAGCCAGCACGCTGACTGGCACTACGAAGCGCGCCGGCAGCGGATGATAAATGCTTCCCAAGGTTCCCAGCAGACAGAACACCAGTAACGCCGAAACGCCGAAAAGACGGTCGAACAGAATACTTGGCACCACGGCGTACGGCCCCAATGGCGGATGGTTGCTGCCTCCCGCGGGAGAGTTCTCCGATGCGCGCCGCGAAATGAGCACACCCCTCAACACATCGCCGCCAATGTGGCCGGGCAACGCCATATTTAAAAATTTAGAGACCATCAGTAAGGTGAAGACTTCGCCGGTGGGTAGATGTAACTGACGCGCGCGCAGCAGGCTCTGCCAACGCCAGAGCTGGCCCAAGGGCGTGAGAAATAACAAGAGCAGGGCAGGCACGGAATATTGCCACTGCTGCATGGAAGCGAGTAGCGGCTCCCAGGAAATGTGCTCCTTCTTCACCAGATAAGCCACCAGCGAAATCGCCACAGCCAGCTTTACGACGATGGTCAGCCAACTCCTGCTGCTGTTGCCGGTGGAGTCCTGCGAATGAAGTTTACTCGGGGTAGAGGACGACATACTGGGGAAAGTTTAATCGAACCAGACAGGAAAGGAAAGCATGCGTAGGGGACAGTCAGGCTGTCTCACCAAGCTGTCTCAAAGGAGACACCCAAAGCGAGCTGATGCCTTGGTAGCCACGGTCAGCGATATATTGAGGTGAAAATAGGCCAGGCCCAGGTTTTAGGCCGATTTCGTGGCTGCGACCTTGTTGGCGCGGGTCATCAAGCGTGACTTCAGCCGTGCCGCGGTGTTCCGGTGGATCAGGCCCTTGCGCACCGACTTGTCGATGCGGGAAACCGTCGCACCCACTTGCAACGGATCGGCCTTGCCTTCGTCCAGCGTGCTCCGAAGTCCGCGCAGGCTAGCGCGCAGCACGCCTTTGTTGGAGCGGTTGACGGCTGTCTTACGTTTGGTCTGACGCACGCGCTTGAGCGCGGAATAATGAT
>CAMBEY010000297.1 GCA_945865705.1 Candidatus Sulfopaludibacter sp. SbA3 | reverse complement strand
AGAACAACGTACGCCAGAAAGCCACACTCGTTTCAACTCTTGAAGAGTTGAAGGCCCGGCGCAAGCGGCTGGGTATCAGCCGGCGATAACGTCAAACACACGAACCCGATATGTTTGATGGGTTAACAGAGCCGCGATCGGGAGTGAGCGGTTGCTGGTTGAAATCAGAATAGGTTCGTAGCCGGAACTGGGCTGGTGATTCCGGGCCGCTCACCTGGCAACCAATTGCTTCAGAACGCTGGAGAAATACCGGGCGCTCAACTCTTCCAACCCGGCCCCGTGCTGGCGTGTGAGGTTAAGAATGGCGGCCCGCCTGCCCACTTCCACGGACTCCGCTTCGGCCACGCAGGCGGAGTCTTCCATCCAATCGGCGATCATCACTCGGTCCACTTCAAAATGGAACTGCAAGGCCAGCACATTCGCTCCCCAGCGAAACCCCTGATTGGTATAGAGGTCCGATTCGAATAAACGCGTGGCGCCAACCGGGAGATCAAAGGTATCTCCGTGCCAATGGAAAGCTGTGAACGACGCGGGAAGCGTTACAGTAAATTCATCCCGCGGAGCAACGACGCGAACCGGATACCAGCCAATCTCCTTGCCGTGCCCAAGGCCATGCCCAGGATAGACTCGTGCGCCGAGGGCAGCCGCAATCAGCTGCGACCCCAAACAGATTCCTATTACTGGAATCCCCGACTCAGCCGCATCGCGGACCAGTCTCAGTTCCGACTGAATAAACGGGTATTTGTCTGCTTCATATACGCCCATCGGTCCGCCCATGACGATGACTCCACCCAAGCCGCGCGCCGTGGTGGGCACGGGCATTTTGCGGAAAACATCCACGTACCTGTAAGTGAGCTGCTGACTTAGCAGTGCGGCTTCCAGCGTTCCCAGATGCTCGTGCTCAATGTGTCTCAATACTAGCCAGGGATCAGCCATTGCGTCCTCTACGCGGATGGTGAATATTCTAGTTCCATCGCTGCGCAACCCCGCAGCGAAACAGTTTAGCATTGCCACTCCACCGGCAGTACCCGATTGGCTGAAACTTCCGTTGTATCCCGTAAGGCGGACGAGTAGTCAAATGCTGGTCGGCGAGGTATCATGATTGAGGTAGAAAAAATATGCTTGAGGTCAATACAATCACCTTACAGGCCCATATAGGCGCTCTGGTCGCGCGGACTCGATCCATCTTATTTGCCATCACCATCGCTTTGGTGCTCACGAGCTTCGCCTCCGCTTCACTTCCCGAGAAATTTGGCAACTGGCAGGGCAGTCCACTCAAAGCCATCACCGATGGCGATTTAAGCGCAACGGCTGGAGAGGATGCAGCGATATTTCGCGAGTATGGCTTCGTTAGCGGAGAACAGCGCGAGTATATTCGCGGCGACGAGAAGCTGACGGCCACACTTTGGAAGATGAAGGATGCGACGGGCAGCCTGGGTATATTCACCTTTTTTAATGGACCGGGCAGAAAGGCGGAGAAGGTTGCCGAAGATGTAGTCTCCACCGGCAATGGCTCGCTCTACCTCTGGCGCGGAGCCTATCTGTTGGAAGCGCGTGGACCGGAGATCGCGCGGGATGATCTTCCTGTGCTGACCGCGGACATTCCCGCCACTGATGACCGGGAGGCGATTCTGCCGACGTTGCCTTCCTTCTTTCCCGTGGACAACCTGATCCCTTTAACCCGCAAGTTTGTGATTGGCCCGCTCGGCCTAGGTCGAGTGTTGACGGAACTTCCCGCCGCCAAGCTGGGCTTGGAGCATGGAACCGAAGCAGCTGTAGCCAAATATAGTCTCCGTGATAAGACCGCAACAGTACTGCTGATTCTGTACCCGACGCCACAACTGGCCGCCAAGAAATTTTCCGAGTTCCTCGACCTGCCCGAAATCTCTGGCGGGACCGGATCATCTCAAGTGCTGATTCAAAGAAAAGGGAGCCTCGTCGCATTCGTCATCGGAGCGCCTTCGCCCACGGAGGCCACCCGACTGCTGGATCATGTCGACTACGAGACTTCCTTGATGTGGAACGAGTTCACCGAGCCAGGCGGGCGAAACGTGGGAAACTTGGTCCTCGCAGTATTTGCGTTGGCAGGCACCGTAATCGCATTTGCCTTGGTGGCCGGAGTGGCTTTTGGCGGATTTCGGGTTTTTGCCAAGAAATACATCCCTTACCCCATTTTTGACCGGCCTTCTGACGCAGAAATTACAAAACTGCACTTAAACCAAAAGTAAGCGATTGATAATAGGCCGAAAAGTCCACTTTTGGAGTGTATTTTGGGCCATTAAATACAAATTACAGTAGTGCGACATATTTTGTCATGTCGGTATCATGATGATAATAAGCATGTTATGCAGATTTTTTTCGTTCCAGAATTCCCTTGACAAGACTTACGGGGAAGCCCTAAACTTCTGTCATAACAGGTTTGATGGTAGCCATTTGTCGAACCAATTCTCCTTTTTCGTCAATGCTCACCCTAGCGGGTGAGCATTTTTTTGCGAATCCGTCCTGCGCTTTCCAAGTGGAAGCCCTTCGGGATCGTAAATTGGCAGTTGCGTTGGTCGGCATAATAATTTCCGGCCAGTCATTTTGAGTTTGTGCCAGATGATCCATCTGGATCGGGTATACCATTCAGCAATTCATTCCACGGGGAGGAAGTAGCATGAGTACGAAAGTAGCGATTAACGGTTTCGGAAGAATCGGGCGGAACATCTACCGAGCCGCGTTGCACGATCCGGAGATTGAAATTGTGGCGGTGAACGACATCACCGATCCGGCCACGTTGGCCTATCTTCTGAAGTATGACTCGATCCTGGGCAACCTCGAGAACACCGTTGTGGCGGGAAAGGACTCCATTCAGGTGGACCACCGCACCCTCCGCGTTTTTGCCGAGCGGGATCCCGGCGCCATCAACTGGGAGTCCGTAGGAGCCGAAGTAGTGGTGGAATCGACCGGCCTGTTCACCAAGGCCGCGGATGCCGCCAAGCATCTCCGTGGCAGCGTGAAGAAGGTGATCATCTCGGCGCCAGCCAGCGATGAGGACGTTACCCTGGTGCTGGGCGTGAACGACAGCGCCTACGATGCAGCCAAGCACCGCATTGTCTCCAATGCCTCATGCACCACGAATTGCCTGGCCCCCATCGCCAAGGTCATCCACGACAATCTCAGCATCCGCTGTGGCTCAATGACCACGATCCACTCCTATACCAACGATCAGAAGCTGCTCGATCTGCCGCACCCGGACCTGCGTCGCGCCCGCGCGGCGGCTCTCTCCATGATCCCCACCTCCACGGGCGCAGCCAAGGCCGTGCATCTGGTGATCCCGGACTTGAAGGGCAAGCTGGATGGCTTCGCCATGCGCGTGCCCACGCCCAACGTGTCCGTGGTGGACCTGGTGGTCTTCACCGAAAAAGCCACGACCGTCGAACAGGTGAACGCGCTGATGAAGGCGGCCGCCGATGGTCCGATGAAGGGCATTTTGGGATATTCGGATCAACAACTGGTCTCGATCGACTTCAAGGGTGATGAGCGCTCTTCCATCCTGGATGCGCCCTTGACCCGCGTGATTGGCGGCAACTGCGTGAAAGTTGTCTCGTGGTACGACAACGAGT
>CAMBEY010000296.1 GCA_945865705.1 Candidatus Sulfopaludibacter sp. SbA3 | reverse complement strand
GAGATAGATGGGGTCTTCGAGCTTGGTTCCCTGAGTGTCCTGCGCGATCATGTCGCGCACGCCGCGCGAGGGGTTCGCCGTCCAGCCCGCTTCGCCGTCGTAGCCGGTGATGTCATCCGCGCCAACCATATGTACGACGATCGCGCCCTTGTCCGGGTAGCTCGCGAACATCTCGATGGGCATCGGGGGATTGGCGGCGTCCTCGCGCATACCCTTGGCGGCTTTGCTGGTTACTTTGGCAATGGCGGCATCGCCGCCCATGGACTGCACAAACTTCGCCAGCAATTGATCGGCGGTAACGCCCTCCGGGACGGCAGTCACGGTGGTAGGCCGTGCGGCCTCCGACGGCACGGGAGTGCCCACCGGCGCGCGGTTGCCGCGATGGCAGGTGTAGCAGGAGATCGCGCCGCGTCCATTGAAGTGGCCCTTATTGATGTCGAGGACCATGCTGATCATTTTCCGCGCCATCACCTTATCTTCCTTGTCATCCTTTTCGTTGGCGCCGGACACGTGGCAGTTGCCGCAGGTGACGCCGAGCGCCATGGTGAAATACTGCATGGTGATGGGCACCTGCTCGGCCGGCACGCCCTTCAGCGCCTGAATGTTTTTGTAAACTTCCTCGGCCATCTTGCCCTGCGCCGCGACGGATTGCGCCAGTCCCGACAACAGTCCCGCCAGCATTGCGATGCTCACTGCTGCCAATCTAAAATTCCTCAAGCTCATGGTTTCCTCCCAGCCAACTTATGATCCAACGCCGAGAGTATATCAGAAATAGTTCGATCCGCGGATTACACAGATTTCGCAGAGGGTGGGGGTCAGAATGCTCGACGCGCCGAGGCCCACGGGTTGCGCGCGGTTCGATTGGGAGGTACATTCAGCCCATGAGCGATTTTCTCCCGCTGGATGGTCCGCCCTTCCTGCCGATCCGCCCTGGCGCCGAGGTCGCGCCGGTTCTTGCGACGCCGGTTCGGTTATTGCGTCAGGCTGTCTTGGAGGGCGTGTTCCCCGGCGCGTCTGTGGCGATTGGGTGCCGGGGTGAAATCTCATTCATTCAGGCGGGGCGGCAGACGTACGAAGAGAATTCTCCGCCGGTCAGCGCGGACACAATTTATGATTGCGCGTCGCTCACCAAAGTAGTCGCCACCACGGCGCTGGCCATGCTGCTGTTCGATACGAGCGTACTTGGGCTGGATGATTCCATCGCGCGCTATCTGCCCGCATTTCTGGATCAGGAGATTTCCGAGAGCGAAGCGGACGCGCGCCGTCGCGTTTCCGTGCGCCACCTGTTGGCCCATAGTTCCGGCCTGCCCGCCTACGAGAAATTTTTTCTGCGCGGGCGGCAGCGCGAACATGTGCTGGCCGAGGCGCTCGCGCTTCCGCTGGAGGCCGCGCCGGGAACGCGCACGCTATATAGCGATGTCGGCTTCATCCTGCTGGGCGAGTTGCTGGAGCGCGCGGCTTCCTGCGACTCGCATGTGGATGGAGTGCTGACGCGCTGCCCCCGGGAAATTTTTTCGCCCCTCGGCATGAGCGATACGTTCTTCAATCCGCCCCGCGAACTGTTGCCGCGCATCGCGCCCACGGAGCAGGACAATGCGTTCCGGCACCGCCTGGTTCACGGCGAAGTCCACGACGAGAACGCCTGGGTAATGGGCGGCGTCGCGGGCCACGCTGGATTGTTCTCCACCGCGCCGGACTTGGCGAACTTCTGCCAGATGATGTTGCAGGAAGGCATGTGGAAGGGATCGCAGATCATCAAAGCGGAGACGATCCGCGAGTTCACGCGTAGCCAGTCCGGCAGCCCTGCTGGCCCTTCCGCTAACGTCGCGCCGCGCGGCGTTTCTCGTGGCTTGGGCTGGGACAAGCCCAGCGCGCCGTCGTCATCGGGAAAATATTTCTCGCCCGCCGCCTACGGCCATCTGGGATTCACGGGCACATCAATTTGGATTGACCCAGCGAAGCAACTCTTCGTGGTGCTGCTCACCAACCGCGTCCACCCGACGCGAGACAACGAAGCCATCCGCGCCTTCCGCCCCATCTTCCACGACGCCGTCGTCGAAGCCCTCGACCTTACATCCTGAAAAGAACCCCAACCTGGAGTTTGTCCCGGAACTAAATGGAATTTTCGGCTGTCATCCTGAGCGGAGCGAAGGGATATGCTTTTCCTGGCGGATTGGGAATAAGCAGGTTCTTCGCTACGCTCAGAATGACAGCGACGGAACGTCTTTACGAAGTGCTGAATGGATATAAATCTAATTGAAATAAGGTAACCGTCAGACCGATTGCTCAGCGGGCGCTGTTCGGATCAAGCGGCGCCGCCGCGCCCGTGCCGCTGCGGGTGTACATGTAGCCGGGGCGGGTGCGCACGTTGAGTTTTTCGCCTGGCCGGGCGGCTTGCACGATGATGTGGTGGAAGCTGGGCTTGTCGAGATTATTGGGGCGGTAGGTGAGCATGTACTGGTCGCGCAGTTCCTGGCCGATGCGGGTTATGGCATTTTCCAGCGACTCGAGGTTGTTGGAGGAGAAGTCCGCCGCGCCGCTTCCTGTCGCATAGAACTTCATGTGATTGCCGCCCAGCAAATTCTTGGTGTAGGTGACCAGCTCCTCGATCAGCGGGAGTATATTGATGTTCGCCGTGCCGATGGGGATCTGGGTATCGGGCGTGGGCGGGGCATTGGCCGGGCCGGGCCGCCAGATCACTCCGGCGGGATAAGCGGCGGCCGGGCCTTCGCTCTTGGCGCGATCGAGCATGCCGCGACCCGAGTCAAGCGAAACGGTGTAGAGGCTGATGCCCATCTGCTGCGCGCCGCGCAGCACGAATCCGGCCGTGGCGCTGGAGCCTGTGTCGCGCGCCTCGGAGATGACCACGGCCACTTTGCGGCGGCCTTTGCCGCGCCGTTGCAGTATGGTCAGCGCGCGGCTCACGGCGTCGCTGAGGTGGACTTCGTTGGTGCTGGCCTTCATGTTCTTCAGCGCGGATTCGATCTTTTCGGGATCGGAGGTGAAGTCCTGCGCCAGCCGCACTTCGCGGTCGAATGTAATGATGGCGGCCTCGCCGGTTTCGCCGAGGATCAATTGGGTGAAGAGAATGCCGGAGCGCTTGATCTCCTCAAGCGCCTTCTCCGCGCGCTCGCTGGTCTGCACCACCACCACCATCGACAGCGGCTCAAAGCTCAACTCGAAATTTTCGATGCGCTGTTGCTTGCCGTTGTCGAGGATGCGGAAGTCGGTGGGATTCAGGTCGGTGACGAAATTGCCGTCGCGGTCGGTAACCGTAACCGGGACGGTAACCACCTGCACTTCCACTTCAAACATCGGCTGCGCGTCCTCTTCAAACGGAGGCGCCTGCGCGGACTCCGCGCTTTGCGGCGCGGCGGGTGGAAGATTTTGTATGGCGATGGGCGCGGGTGCCTGAGATTGGCCCAGATGCAGTCCTGCGCCAAAGCTCATCAAGATAAATGAGACCAGGAAAAGCAGGGAAGCCCCGTCGAACTTCACCGGGATGCGCATGACCTTATTCTGGCACAGCAGGGAGGCTCGAACAAGTGACAGAGCCGCGACCGTGAGGGAGCGGGGGTTGGGGTCGCCGTCGGCTGATGTTACGCGT
>CAMBEY010000295.1 GCA_945865705.1 Candidatus Sulfopaludibacter sp. SbA3 | reverse complement strand
GCTTGCCCGTGGCATCCGGTAACAATATGCCGCGAATCTGCTCGCCGGAGATCGGCCAATGGGCCGACGCCATCACTGCCGCGGGATTCCCTGGTTCCTCGCTGGTGGCCACGCCGAATTGCATGGCGAATACTCTGGCGCGTTTGGGGATCGACCGATTGCGCCGGGGCGGCGGAGTGGACGCCGCAGCGGTAGACGCCAACTATGTCCGCGCCTCGGACGCCGAATTGTTCAGGAGTATATAGAAGGTTGGAAAGGCCCGTAAAGGAAATGATGCCATTGCGCGCCATGTCCATTGCCGATGCCGTCATGGCTGCCGAATTGACGGCTGCTTCTCCGGGCGCGGCGCATTGGAGCGCGGAAGCCTACGCCGATTTGTTGCGCAGTCATGACTCAGCGCAAGTGAATGGTTTTGGGTTGGTGGCAACCGCCGATGCGCCGGGCGGGGAACTGCTGGGATTCATCTGCGCGCGTGTGGTGGTGGGCGAAGCGGAAATACTAAATCTTGCGGTGAGTGGCGCGGCGCGGCGTGGCGGTATCGGCGGAGCGCTGGTGGCTGCGGCCGTTGCAAGAGCGTTTGCGCTGGGCGCGGAGCGAGCATTTCTGGAAGTCCGGCAAAGCAACGCGGCGGCGCGTGGTCTTTATCAGAAATTGGGCTTTGCCGCTCAAGGAATACGGCGAGGCTACTACAGCAACCCGGCTGAGGATGCCCTGATTCTGGCGTTGACGAAGCCGCCAGCCTGACTGGCAGCTCGAATGGCTGGACGCTCCGGAGATCAGTCAGTTAGAGAGAACGCCTGCCCCCTCTGCCCCCCGCAATATATTGCATGGCGATGTTCTTGAATTTGGAATGGTTCGGTGGTAGCTTGGGGACGTCGAGCCTCATCCCACCTGGCATATAAGGAGGAATCGAGCATCAATGCAAACCAACGAACAAGAAGTTAAAGAACAGTTGTTAGCGCACGACGCAGAATACGCCCGCCTCTTTCGCGAACATTCTAGATACGAATCCATGTTGAAAGAACTAATGGACCGGCCTCACCTGACGGACGCCGAAAAAGTCGAGGAAATCAGAATCAAGAAATTGAAGCTCTCCCTGAAAGACCGCATGGAGGATATTCTCCACCGGCACTTGCAGACCGCATAGGCAAAGGCTCGCCTACGCTAAGCCGCGACCCGCAAAGGGGCGAACCCGTTCAACGGTTACTGGGACTCGTTGAACGGATTTGCCCTTTGCGGGTCGCGCTCTGTTGGGGACCGCAGTTTCAGTCCCGGTTTCAGTCCCGGTTTCAGTCCCGGTTTCAGTCCATTGACGCACGGCAGCAATCCGAGTGATAGACTAGATGCGTAGGATGAAGCATAGATTCGCCCCCGCGCGCAGTGAAATCGCGGATGGCCCTGAAAGCGGAAGCGACAGCTCAGCATGGTTCGAGACGGAATTTATTACGCGATAGCCCTACTGGGGCTGAGCGGAT
Organism: Candidatus Sulfopaludibacter sp. SbA3; assembly: GCA_945865705.1. Classification (GTDB taxonomy): domain Bacteria; phylum Acidobacteriota; class Terriglobia; order 2-12-FULL-54-10; family 2-12-FULL-54-10; genus SHUM01. The sequence goes on along the minus strand of CAMBEY010000295.1, from coordinate 2,146 downwards.
TCGCAGTTTACTGGGGCGGCTGGATGTGGGGCGTCCCGGCATGGCTTCTGACGGCGTTCGTGCTGAATTTCTTTCGCGACCCGGAACGGCCCCTCCCGCCGGGGAACGGGGTGGTTTCGCCTGCTGACGGCAAGGTGGTGGATGTGCGGCAATTCGAGAGCCCGTCAGGCCGCCGCTGGAAGATCAGCATCTTCCTGAATGTGTTTGACGTTCACGTCAACCGCTCGCCCGTGGCCGGACGCATCACCGAGCAGGTCTACCGCCGCGGAAAATTTCTGGTGGCCAGCGTTCCGGAGGCCTCCACGGAGAACGAGCAGAACGCCATTACGATTGATGCCTCGGCCACCGCGCCGCGGGGCCATGTGGTGATGAAGCAGATCGCCGGACTGGTGGCGCGCCGCATTGTCCCGTACAAGAAAGTCGGCGACACGGTCGCGCGTGGCGAGCGCATCGGGCTGATCAAGTTCGGCTCCCGCGTGGACCTGGAATTACCCGCATCCTATAAGCTGCTGATCAAGGTCGGAGATCGGGTGAAGGCAGCGGCGAGTTTGATCGCGGAGCCGTAGTCGTTCAGTAGTCGCGCAGTAGTCCCGCCGTATTCGCGCAGATGTCGCGCAGCGGGCGAACGAGTCCACTTGAAGTTCGGATTGGAGGGAGCTATGTCGCGCAGTTCTCACCGAGATTCCCACGCAGATGCTGGCGGCCATCCACAGCGGCGCCGGCCCATCCGCCGTGGGGCATACATCATTCCCAGCCTGTTCACCATGGCCAACATCTTCTGCGGATACTACGCGCTGACGGAGGTCTCCAAGGCCGGCCTGTTTTTGATGAATGATCTGGGCTTGGCCGCCGCTCACTTCGACAATGCCGCCAAGGCCATCGGCTTCGCCGTTCTTTTCGACGGCCTCGACGGGCGCATCGCCCGCTTGATGGGCACCACCAGCCCCTTCGGTCAGGAGTTGGACTCGCTGGCCGACACCATTACCTTTGGCATTGCTCCGGCGTTTCTCGCCCTTTCTTGGGGGATTCACGCTGTTGGCGGAGTTACCAGCGCCACCGAGCCACCGTTGCTGGAATCGGCTGGGTGGGTGGTTACGTTCCTGTTTGTGGTTTGCAGCGCGGCGCGCCTGGCCCGGTTCAATTCTCATAGCATTCAGCATGCGGCGCGCCCGGAAAAGCCGGAGCACAGTAAGTTTATTGGCATGCCTACACCCGCGTCGGCTGGCATCGTGGCGGCCATCGTCCACTTCAACTCCGGCATACCGATGAGCACTCCGATGTGGGTGCCGTTCTGGCTGGTGTTGCTGAGCGCCACCTCCGCTCTGATGGTCTCCACTTGGCGGTATCACAGCTTCAAGGGTCTGGACTTCCGCCAGCGTCGCGGCTTCGTGATGGTCATTCTAATGGGCACTTTGTTCGGCATGATCTGGTTCTACTCGCACGTAGTGCTGCTGCTCATCGCGTCCTCGTATTGGCTGAGCGGGATTATTTCTAGACTGCTGCAAGCGCGGCGGCGCAAACTGGGCATCGCGGATTCGTCGGTGTCCGATCTGCCGCAACCGGAGCATTCTCCGCGTGAGCACAATGCCTGATCGCCGTATGTTTCCCCGCTTCCGCTCTCTGTTTCTCGTGGTGTTCGCCGCGGCCTTCACCGGCTGCGGATACCGCGTCTCGAACGGCGTTCCGCGCGGGCTTCCCGCCTCGGTCAAGTCGCTGGCCGTTCTTCCTCTGGAAAACGAAACGATCGGCTTTCGCATTGAGCAGAGCCTGACCTCCGCCTTGCATCAGGCCTTCGTTACGCGTTCGCCTTACCGCGTGCAGTCGGAGGTGGCGGGTAGCGATGCGATTCTGCGTGGCTCGGTGACTGCTTTCTATACATCTCCCGTGGCGTTTGATCCGCGCAGCGGGCGCACCACCGAAGTGCTGCTTACCGTGGGCATGCGTCTTGCGCTGACCGATGCCCGGTCGGGTGCGACGCTGTTCGAATCCAGCGACTGGATTTTTCGCGAGCCTTACGAAGTCAGCCAGGACCCCGCCGTGTACTTCGGCGAGAATCAGCCGGCCATGGATCGCCTCAGCCGCCGCATGGCCGCCAGCCTGGTAACCATGATTATGGAAGGCGTGGAGTAATTCGTGTGGAGTAACC
>CAMBEY010000294.1 GCA_945865705.1 Candidatus Sulfopaludibacter sp. SbA3 | reverse complement strand
CCGTTGCTTCCCCCATGGACGAGCAATACGTTATTGTGGAATTCAAACTTCGCCGTCCGGGGCATTGTGTTCCATCGGCCCGCTTGCTGACGCGCGCGGCACTGTCACGCGCCACTGTCACGCCTTCTGATACGGTGCGATGCAGCCGTCGTGGATGGCTTTGATGGCGGCGGCGCGGTCGGCGGTGGCCACGGTGAGAGAGATGTTCGTCTCGGACGATCCCTGGGCGATGGCGATGATGTTGATCTTCTGCTGGGCCAGCGCGCCAAACATCTGCGAGGCGATGCCCGGCGTGCCGCGCATGCCTTCGCCGATCAGCGCGATGGCGGCGACATCCTGCCGCGTGATGGGATCGACGTAGCCGTGATTCAACTCCAGACGAAATGCTGTTTCGAGCGTGGCCAGCGCGGCCTCGGAGGCATCCTGGGGCACCAGCAGGCAGAAATTATCCTGATACGACGATTGCGTTACCATCAGTATCTCAATGGACGCGTGATGCAGCGCAGTGAAGGTGCGCGCGAACAACTCCGTGGTGCCGGGCGTGCCGTTGCTGCGCAGCGTGAACATGGTAACCGGCGCGAGCGAAGTAACCGCCTTGGGCCCGAGAGGAATTCCCGGATGCGGCGGGCCAATGCGCGTGCCAGGTTTCTCCGGCGCGAAGGTGTTCTTGATCCACACCGGGATCATGCGCGAAGCCAGCGGCGCGAGCGTCTTGTGATGCAGAACTTTCGCGCCAAAGTGAGAAAGTTCGGAGGCTTCCTCGTAAGTGATTTCGTCGAGGATGCGCGCGCTGCTGACCGCCTTGGGATCGGCGCTGAGCACGCCATCGACATCGGTCCATATCCACAGTTCATCGGCATCCAGCGCGGCGGCGAGAATCGCGCCGGAGTAGTCCGAGCCGCCACGGCCCAGCGTGGTGCGAATCCCATCACGGGTGGCGCCGAGAAATCCGGTAACCACCGGCACGCGACCCGCTTTGGTAATGGGTAGGATGAGCGCGCGAGTGGCCTCGCGTGTCGGCTCCATCAGCAGGCGCGCGCTGCCGAAGTTGTCATCGGTTACCACGCATTTGCCGGTGTCCACGGCATCGGCGGCGATGCCTTCCTGCTCCAGAAACAAAGCCACCAGATGCGCCGAGAGGCGCTCTCCGACGGAGAGGCCGGCGTCCATGGCGCGCAGCGGCATCTCGCCCAGCATCTCCATGCCGGAGCAGATGCGGCGAAACTCGCCGGTGATTTCCTGCACAATCTTCCTCGCGGCGTCCTTGCGCGGGCCGGCGAAAAGGGCATCGACGGTATCCAGATGCTTCTTTTCCAGGTGCGTAAGCTTCTCAGCAGCGGTCTTCGAATCTCCCGAGACGGAGCTGCGCGCGGCGGCCAGCAACGTTTCGGTGATCGTGCTCATTGCCGAGACCACCACGACCACGGGGGCATGCTTCTCGCGCGCTTGCGCCACGATCTGTTTTACGCCGCGAATTGCCTCAGCGCTGCCCACTGAGGTGCCGCCAAACTTCATCACTAACATGTGTGCCATCCTGAACGCGGAATGTAGAAATAATAGTATCTATCGAGTAGCCTGTTCGCCGCAATGGGCGGGGGCTTGCCTGAGACCACTGGTTGCGGTATCCTTATAGTTTGCCGCTTTAGCGGCAGGGGAAGTGAGAAAGTTATGAAAGCTGAAATACATCCGCAATACGAAGAAGTAACCGTACACTGTGCCTGCGGGAGCGTGTTCAAGACCGGCTCCACGCACAAAGGCATGATCCGCGTGGAAATCTGCTCGCAATGCCATCCGTTCTTCACCGGCAAGCAGAAGTTGATCGACACCACCGGGCGCGTCGAGCGCTTCAACAAACGCTCCGCCAAGAAAGCCAAGGACGTAGCGGCTTCGAATTAGCTTCGCCCCGTCTGCTTCGAGTCTGGTTCGGGACAATTATTTTTTGCGCGGCCCGGGAGTTCTTCTCGGGCCGTGCGTGTTTTTGGAGTAGAATGCCCGCATGAGCGCCGCCGAAACTCCATCCCTCTCCGCCCTCGCTGGCGATTCCTCTGCCACTCCGCGGGTAACCCTGCGCAACTATTTTCCGCACGCGTATGATTCGGCTATCGCGGCGGCCCGCACCTGCTACGCCACGCGGCTCATCACCCCCGACGAAATCAGCGAGAAGCAGCGGATCAGCATCGGCCCGGCCACGTTCAATGGCGGACATCACACCGTTTATCAGCATGCGCACTTTGAGTTCGGTCTGGAGAATGTGTCGCGCCAATTCGTCTGGAACTTTTTGCACTCGCATCCGTTTTACAATTCCGAGCAGCAGAGCCAGCGCTACGTTCGCCTGGATCGCGCACAAGCTTTCCTGCCACCGCTCATCGGCGAGGCACGCGCGGTTTATGCGCAGGCCATTGAACGCGCTTGGGAGCGCTATCGCGAACTCTCCGCCAAGCTGATCCCGCGCACCCGCGAGACGCTTTATCAAGTCTGGAAGATCGGTCCGAATACTGACGACAAGCGCCGCCGCCGCATCGAGGCGCAGGTGGAGAAGAAGGCCATTGAGGTTGCGCGCTATGTGCTCCCGCTGGCGGCGCACACCACGTTGGTGCATACCGTCTCCGGCATCGTGCTGCACCGGATGTCGCGCATGAGGCATTCCGGCGATACGCCGCACGAGACCGCGCTGGTGATTGACCAAATGGTGGCGCGCGTGAAGGAGGTCGATCCGGAGTTCTTCGATCGCGTTGGCTCGGTCCCGCTGGAGGAAAGCAGGATTCCTGAAACAAGGCTGGCGGTCAGCGCTGATCCTCGCCGCTCGCGCAATGAGTTTGACGCCGCGCTGGGCGGACGCACGTCCAAGGTGATCTCCATCGATGCAAATGCCGAGCGTGTGGCCGCGCAGGCGGTGCGCTATGTGTTGGGCCTGAGTGAGTCGGAGATGGATGACGATTGCGCGCTCGACGAACTGCTGAACCCGGCACGCAACCGCTATCGGCTGGAGACTATGAATGTCTCCATGCACTCGCCCATGATGCGCGCGTTGGAGCACGTCCATTACACATTCCAGAAAAAGATCAGCCACACCGCCGACTCGCAGGACCAGCGGCATCGCATGGTGCCGGCATCGCGTCCGCTGCTTGCCGCCACGGATTGCCCTGAGCCGGATTATTTAACGCCGATGCTTGTTCGCGGCAATGCAGAGGCCGAGCTGCTCTATAGCCAGGCGATGGAGGAGGCGTGGGCCGCCAAGAATAAGCTGCTCGCCCTGGGAGTGCCAAAGGAGTTCGCTGTGTATGTGCTGCCCAATGCCACGGCGATACGCCTGGTGGAGAGCGGCAGCCTGCTGCATCTGCTGCACAAGTGGACCATGCGCACCTGCTTCAACGCGCAGGAGGAAATTTATTTTGCTTCGATGGAAGAGCTGGAGCAGATTCGCGCCGCACATCCCAGGCTGATGCGCTATGTTGGTCCGCCCTGCGTGGTGCGCAAAGGCAACGCATATCCTGTTTGTACAGAAGGCAGCCATTTCTGCGGCGTGAAAGTGTGGGAAAACTTCCCGAACGCGCAACGCCTGCTTTAATCTTTAACCGAGCCGCGACCGGGAGGGAGCGATCACGTTGGACGATTATCACTGC
>CAMBEY010000293.1 GCA_945865705.1 Candidatus Sulfopaludibacter sp. SbA3 | reverse complement strand
GTTCGGGCCAACCCCCGCTCCCTTAGGGTCGCGGCTCTGTTAAAAGCGCGACCCGGCACGCCTTACGCGAACAGGAAATTCCGGGCGGCGGTTGCCAACTCTTCCAGCGCTTTCTCTGAGCGCGCTTCGCAATACAATCTACAGACTGGCTCCGTGCCGGAGAGCCGGAACAGAATCCACGAGCCGTCGTCGAATAGTAGTTTCAGGCCGTCAGTGCGATTCTGCTCGCGGACCCTGCGACCCTCGAAAGAACTATAATCGCGCACACTGCGTTCTTTGAAGCTGTTCTTTATGGTTTCCGTTAATGGTACATTCCAGCGACCGGGGCAGTAGCGGCCCACTTTGAGGAACAGCGCGTCGAGCTGCTCGGCGAGTGTCTGCCGTCGCGTGGCCACCATCTCAGCGGTCAGCAGGCAGGCCAGGATGCCATCTTTTTCCGGGACGTGGTGGCGAATGGTGAGGCCGGCGCTCTCCTCGCCGCCCACAAGCAGCTTGTCCTGCTCGATCAATTCGCCGATATACTTGAAGCCGACCGGCGTCTCGTGGACGGGCAAGTTATGATGCCGCGCGACGGCGTCCACCAGATGCGTGGTGGCCACGCTGCGGGCCACGCCGCCCTTCCAGCCATCTTCTTTCAGCCAGGGGCGCGACTCGGCCAGATAGTCGAGCAACAGCGCGAGGAAATGATTCGGCGAGATGAAGACACCGCCGTAGTCCAGGATGCCGTAGCGGTCGGCGTCGCCGTCGGTGGCCAGGCCCAGGTTCGCGCCGCTCTCGCGCATCACTTTTTTCAGCGGGGCGAGGTGCTCTTCGGCTGGCTCGGGCGGATGTCCGCCGAACAGAACGTCGCGTGTGCCGTGGATGGTCTGCACGTTGATGCCGGAGCGCACCAGCAGCTTGTCGAGGTAGCCTTGCCCCGCGCCGTAGAGCGGATCGACGACGAGGTTCTGGCGCGTCATGCGGATGGCGTTGAGATCAACTTTGCGCGTCAGGTCGGCTAGGTAGGCGGCGGCGAAGTCCACGCGCTCGACCGCCGCAGGGTGTCCCGCGGATGGGGGCGAGATGCTTGCTTCGTTGGCGCGCGCGATGTTTGCTTCGATCTTGCTGGTGACCTCCGGCAGGGCAGGCGCGCCGTTGGCGGTGGAGAACTTGATTCCGTTATACTCGGCTGGATTGTGCGAGGCCGTGAAGTTGATGCCGCCATCGGCTTTGCTCTGGAGAATGGCGAAGGCTAGCGCCGGTGTGGGTACGGGCTTATCGGAGAGCAGCGCGCGAATGCCATGAGCTGCCATGCGCTCGGCTGTGGCGGCGGCAAACTGATCGGAAAGAAAACGCGTGTCATATCCGATCAGTATGGTGGGCTGTTTGGAATTTGCCGACAAGACGTACTCGGCGATGCCGTCCACCGCTCTTTGCACGTTGGAAAATGTGAAGTCTTTGGCGATGATGGCTCGCCAGCCGGAGGTGCCAAACTTGATGGGGGGCATAAAGGTTCTCCGTGCTGGTCCGATTGTAGGTTGTCGCTAAAATCGTGAAAGTGTGTAGTGGCGCATCCTCTGCGAATGTGAATTCCTCCGGAGGCTCAATTGCGCGCGAAAATCAACTATAAAGGATTTGATCCATGACGGACAAGATAGTCGTTCTGGTTACCACCAACGGTGTACGGCAAGCGAAGCGAATTGCCCGGGCGCTGCTCGATCAGCGGCTGGCCGCCTGCGCCAATTTGATCACGCCGATCCGCTCGCTCTATCGCTGGCAAGGCAAGATCGCCGAGGACCGCGAGTGCCTGATGGTGATCAAGACCACCCGCGGACAGTTCGACGCGCTGCGTGCCTGCGTCGAAAAACTGCACACTTACTCCGTGCCGGAAGTGATCGCACTGCCCATCATCGACGGGGCGGAGAACTATCTGAGCTGGCTTGCCGAGTCCGTAGCGAAGTCGGCGGAGTAGTTTTGGCGTAGCGCGGTTGTTACAATCATACTCGTCCGAAATTATGCCTCCTGAAATGACATCTCGTCTCTCGTCCGTGCGCCGGTGGATAGCGGTTGGATTCGTTGCCGTTCTGCCTCTTGTTGTCCTTCTGGTCCATGCACAGATGGAAACTCCTCTCCTGCGACCATTGGACGCGGATCGACCGATTCCTACTTTCATCTCGCAGGAAGGACCCGGCAATCGGCCGGGCGACCGCGACTTGGCGGAACACGCGCTGGAGGCATGGGCAAAAGCCACTGGAGGGATACTGACATTTCGATTTGTGGAGGAAAAGGATGCGTTGTTGCGCCTTCGCTGGGTCTCCGCTCCAGGCAGTCTCTATGGAGAGATGCGTCCGATCATGGTGGAGGGCCGTAAGGGGGCCGAGGTGTTCGTGAGGCCGGAGATTGCGGGCCTCGGAAAGGAACTCGACGCCCGCGCCCGCGCGGACTCCCTCTTTCGGGACACGATTGTATATCTTACCTGCCTGCACGAATTTGGACACGCTCTTGGGCTGGACCACACGGCCAACTATGAGGACATCATGTTTTCCTTTGGCTACGAAGGAGACATCATGAATTATTTTCAGAGGTATCGTCGGCAACTTCAGAAGCGCGAGGATATTGCGCTGCATCTGGGTCTTTCGGAATTGGACCTCAAGCGCATCCGCCAGCTTTATCCTCCGCCGAGGATTCCCGCGCGCCAATAACCCAAAGCGCTTCCAGGACAGTGGAGCGACTAGCAAAGATTCAGGTATTCATGCCCGCCGGATTTTCCTGCCTGCCCCCTGGATTTTCCTGCTTGACAAGCCGTAGCGGTCAGTGTTTATCTATGAGTGCTGAAGCAGGGAAGCAAGGGTGAGCGTGAAAGACTGCTCAAGTTTTGGCAACCTCGATTTGAGGCGTCAGGCATTCTTCAGAACTCCCTGAACAAATTTTGGAAGCGCGACCGGCAGGAGGGCCGGAGAGTTTTTCCGACTAGTTAGACTATCCCTTCATTTGTCCTGAATCATTGTCCTGTACCATTAGTCCTGAAATAGGGACTGTAAGTCGGCCGAACCTGCGAGGCTGTTCTTCCGGTGGCGCCAAGCAATTTTGTACCCGATAACAATTCTGATCTGACTCCCGAAAATAAAGCGCAAACCATCCATTCATCAAGAGTAGAAAGAGACGAAGCGCGCGGCGCGTTATCCCGCCAGGCAAAGCATGTGTACTCGTAAGTCCTGTGCCGCTAGCTACCGGTTCCCACTCGATAGCACTTCTTCAAAACTTTGTTGCCAAAGGACACTCACCCATTACTTATGACCATCGCCGATTTGAAAGACAAGAACATCGCCGAGCTGACGCGCGTGGCGCGCACACTCGAAATTCCCGGCGCGACCGGGATGCGCAAGGCCGACCTGATCTTTAAGATTCTTCAGGCGCAGGCCGAGAAGGAAGGCCTCATCTTCGCCGAGGGCGTGTTGGAAGCACTGCCGGAGGGCTTCGGATTTCTGCGCTCGCCGGACTACAACTACCTGCCCGGCCCTGATGATATTTATATTTCGCCGTCGCAGATACGGCGGTTTGATTTGCGCACGGGAGACACCATCTCGGGGCAGGTGCGGCAGCCCAAGGAGGGCGAGAATTATTTTGCGCTGGTGAAGATCGAGGCGGTGAACTTCGAGTCGCCGGAAGAGGCGCGCAATAAGAT
>CAMBEY010000292.1 GCA_945865705.1 Candidatus Sulfopaludibacter sp. SbA3 | reverse complement strand
CACCAAACGCCTGGTCCCGTGTTCCCACTCCGCGTATCGGTTCGGCGCCTCCGCGATCCTGGCAACGGCACCCGCTACCTCTTGCGCGAAGCGGGAGGCCGCCAAGAGACTCCGTTCTCCGTACCACCCTTTGCCTCGATAACTTCCGCACGCGCCGCGGGATGAAAGCTAACTCGCATTGGCGGCGGCCAAAGAGTTCTTCCCGCACTTCTTCCCAGGGGATCAATTCCACGGCTCCCACGTCGACCTGGGCCATTCGGCGTGCAATCTCCTGCGACCAAGCGGCCTGCACGTCGGCTTCCGGAGCGGGGTCCAGCGTCTCAATCAATAAGCCCGCCAGGGTGGCTCGATCCCGCTCCGGCAGCTTGGCCGCTTCGTGGAAAAGATCATTATATATTGCTGGGGACATTGTTGGGCATAATCAAACTCCGGCGGGGAGGGATTGCTCGTGGTGCTGCATGAGCCGAACCAGGTCGTCTTCCACGACAACCTTCTTGCGGTCGGCGAGCTCGCTGAAGCGGCGGTAGATGTCGTTGATCTGGCCCGCCTCGATACGATAGCCGAGCCCTTCCAAGCGGCTTAAGAGCGCGTGGCGACCGCTGTGCTTGCCCAGCACCAGCATATTGGTGGGCACGCCGACGGACTGCGGCGTCATGATCTCGTAGGTCAGCGCGTTCTTCAACACGCCGTCCTGATGGATGCCCGCCTCATGGGCGAAAGCGTTGCGGCCCACGATGGCCTTATTCGGCTGGACCGGCACGCCGATGATCTCGCTCAGCAATTGGCTGGTCGGAAAGAGCAATTCTGTATTGATGCCATTGGTGTAGGGCATCAGATCGTGGCGCACGCGCAGCGCCATCACCACTTCCTCGAGCGCGGCGTTGCCCGCCCGCTCACCGATGCCGTTGATGGTGCATTCAATTTGCCGCGCGCCCGCCTCCACAGCGGCCAATGAATTGGCCACGGCCAAGCCCAGATCATCGTGGCAATGCACGCTCAGGATGGGACCCTCGCCCACTGCACGACGCACCAGCGCGGTGATCTCGGCGTACTCGCGCGGCGCGGTGTAGCCGACGGTGTCGGGAATGTTCAATGTTGTCGCGCCCGCCTGCACCGCGGTCTGGAAGGCTTCGCAGAGAAACGCACGATCCGTGCGCGTCGAGTCCTCGCAGGAAAACTCCACATCTTCCACGTGCTGGCGCGCCAGACGCACCGCCGTGCCAATGCGCTCCAGCGCCTCGGCACGCCCAATCTTCAGCTTGTGCTCCAGATGAATGTCCGAGGTCGCCAGGAAAACGTGGATGCGCGCGTGCCTGGCGGGCTCCAGCGCCTCGGCGGAACGCAGGATATCCGCCGGTGCGCAACGCGCCAGCGCGGCAATGGTGATCGTATCGCCAGCCTGCTGGGCGACCTGACGCACCGCTTCGAAGTCTCCCGTGGAGGCAATGGGAAATCCAGCTTCCAGAATGTCCACGCCCAACTCTTCCAGCTGGCGGGCCATGCGCAGTTTTTCCGGGGTGTTCATGCTGCAACCGGGTGATTGCTCACCGTCGCGCAACGTGGTGTCAAAGATACGCACTCGATTGCCTGGAGTGGATGCAGCGCCCAAGGGCGCCAACTTGCCCGTTACGTTGCCAATCTTGCTTTCAACATTTCCTTCGGGCACTCAAGTCCTCCTGCCGTCTCCGCAGCGACCGCTCCAGCGCCCGCCGTTCAGGACAGAATTCTACATGAATTATAACAAACCCGCCAAACCCAAAACAAACTTATAATTCGAGATTGATTATAAATTCTGTTAATATGGCCCAAAGGCAGTCCCGCAGGCCTTTTGGACGGTCTTATCGAGTGTAGGCAGGGTGCAAAAGAACTCTCATGGAACTTTCGCAGCTCGGCATATTTCTGACTGTGGCCACCGAGAAGAGCTTCTCGCGCGCCGCCCGGCGGCTTCACCGCACACAGCCAGCCATCAGCCTGGCCGTGCAGCGGCTGGAAGCCGAGCTGGGCGAAAAGCTGCTCGACCGTTCCCTCAAAGATGGCACGCTCACCGACGCCGGCCGCGTGGTTTTCGAGTACGCGCAGAAGTTCGACAGTATGCGCCGTGAGATGGCTAACGCGCTCACCGAGTTGCGCAATCAGTACACCGGCAAGCTCATCATCGGAGCTAACGAAAGCGGCGCTCTCTATCTGCTCACGCACATTGAGAAGTTCCACGCGCTCTACCCCGGCGTGAAGGTGGAAGTGCGCCGCGCACTGTCGCGCAACATCCCCAACGAGGTGAGCGACAACACGCTGGAGCTGGGAGTGGTCAGCTACCGGCCCGGCGACAAGAACCTCAACTCGATCGTCATCTATCAGGACGCGGTCGCGTTCATCGTCCACCCCGAGCACCGCTTCGCCAAGCGCAAGCAGGTGTCCATCCGCGACCTAAGCACCGAGACCATCATCGCGCACAACATCGCCTCGCCCTACCGCCAACTGGTGATGGACGCCTTCCAGCGCCACCGCGTACAGCTCAACATGGACATCGAAATGCCGACGGTGGAAACAATCAAAAAGCTTGTCCAATCAAAGATGGGCGTGGCCTTCGTCCCGCGCATGTGCGCGCAACCCGAGATCGCCGCCGGCCTGCTGGCCACCGTCCCCATGAAGGAACTGCAAGTCGCCCGCAAGATTCACCTGGTCTACCCGTCGCACCGCCACCTTTCGCACGCCGCCCGCGCCTTCCTCGATCTGGTGAAGGTCGCCGCCGAAACTTAGACCGTTTCAGGGATTAGGTTTGAGAGATTCGGGATGGCGCATCGTCCAGCGCGGCCAATTTCTCAGCCACAACCTCGGCATGTTCCGCATATCCTGCGCGGTCAGTCTGACTCCGCTCACGGTGGGGCTGAACTGGACCGCGTCGCTGAAGCAATAGTCTGCGCTGCTTGATGGTGTTGCGTCACAGGGCCGCGCGCGTGAGCAAGCGGACACGCCCGCACTGGCACACGGTTCAATGTCACGACCCAGCATGAATTCAGGTGCGGGATTTGATGGACGCGCCATCACTGGCGCGGCTCGGATCAGAGCACACATTCTTTACGCGCTGCGGGCCAGGTAAGCCTGGTGCAGCTCGCGCAGGAAGCCGTCGAGGATTTCGGAGAGCAGGTCTTCCACGCGGTGGCCCAGTTCGTCGCGGACTTCGCGGAATGCCTGGAGGCGCTCCGCTTCAGAAACGGGCGAACTTTCGGGAGCAGCGGCGGTGGGATCGGGCAGGGGCCAATGCAGGCGCAGCGGCGTGCCGGGAAAGGCGGGGCACGTCTCGTGCGCGTCGCCGCACAGCGTTATGACGTAGTCGAAGAAGTCGCCGAGGTACTGGCCCATCGGCTTCGACTGTTGCGTGGAGATATCGACGCCGATCTCGGCCATCACGCGAATCGCGTCGGCATGCACCGTGGTGGGCTTGGTGCCCGCGCTAAACACGGCGACCGTGCTCAACCCCTCGCGGCGCAAAAGCCCCTCGGCCATCTGCGAGCGGCAGGAGTTGGCGGTGCACAGAAACAACACACGCACCGGTCCATCCACGCCCGGTATGCTGGCTTTCCGGCTGTCGGCCGCAGAGCTGTTCGGTACCTGTTCCATCAATGCAGTTCCACCCTCGTCTACAATCATTCTACCTGTTCCCTTCTCTGCGCT
>CAMBEY010000291.1 GCA_945865705.1 Candidatus Sulfopaludibacter sp. SbA3 | reverse complement strand
ATGTCTGCGGCGCGCGCCGTGCCATTGTGCTGATCCTGAAAGGCGCGGCGATGGCTGAGGAAGTTTCTCTCGAGGAGATTCGCGCCACCTCGCGCTCGCTGCGCGTGCCTTCGGTGATTCGCCTGATCGAGTATCACCGCATTCCCTATCAGTCGCGCGTGCTGTCGCGCAAAAACATTCTCATCCGCGACCGCTACACATGCCAATATTGCGCCGAGACGCTGCCCGCCTCCGCGCTGACGCTCGACCATGTGCTGCCGCGCTCGCGCAGCGGCAAGTCAACGTGGGAGAATCTGGTGGCCTGCTGCTATCGCTGCAACAATTACAAGGGCAACCGCACGCCCGAGCAGGCCCACATGAAGCTGCTCAAACAGCCGCGCCCCTACAATCTGCACACCAACCGCCACCTGATGCGCCTGATGGCAAACACCGATTCCCGCTGGCGCAAATACCTGTTCTTCTAAACTATTTTTAGGGTTGTTGTATCCGCGCCGCGGCCAGTTCCGCAACGATGCGTTCCAGCACTTGCTGAGTGGCGGGATCGAGCTTGGGCCGGCAAGACGGGTCCATTCGCGCGGTGGCGTCCACGGCGCGTTGCGCGTAAGCGTGAGCTTGGCCGAGATCGCCCATGGCTTCCGCTTCAAGCGCGGTGAGCAGCGCGAATAGCGCGTTGTCGGGATAAGCATGAACGAGCGGGACCAGCAGCTTAACGGCTTCTTCGTGGCGGCCTTCGCGGACTCCGATGATTCGCGCCAGCTCCCAGCGCGCTTCCGGACTGAACAGATTTCTGGTATCCGCCGCGGCGTGGAGCTGCGCGATACCGCGTTCCATGTTGCCGCCAGGGATGAACAGGAAAAACCTGAATAACTTGATGAGCGGCGAGAGCGAGTCGGCGTAGTAGTCATAAATGCCGAGGCCAACGCCGGCATCGTGAGCCAACGTCGGATCGAGCGCGACGGCCTTGAGCAGCGCCTCGCGCATCTGCTTACCCTCCCGGCCCGAGGGCAACGTCTGCTCGCGTAGAGTATGCAATCTCGCGCGGAAACCGTGCGCGGTCCCCTCATAGAAGAGAGCCTCAGCGGATGTCGCAGGACTCCGTTTCATTTGCGCGCTGAACTCGAACACCTTGTCCACGGCGCGCGCGAACGGTTGATTCAGAGGGCTGTCGGGAGTTTTGGAGAAATGCCAGAATTCTTTTGAAGTGATGTGCCCGGTCTGGCAGAAGATGAGATCGAAGTGGGCCTGGGCCTCCAGCAATGGCGGCAGAGGGTGCGCGGGAAATTCGCCTGCGAGATGGTTGGCCACCTCCAGCGCTTTCGAGTAATGGCCATTGCGCAGTAATTCAAATCCGGAGAGGACTGGCGGGGGAACCTCAATGGGGCCGACGGGGGGGGCGGCGGCGTTGGCGACCCCACTAGTGATAAGAGCGGTGCAGCACGCCAACCACAGCAGGAAGCAACGCAGCGGCAGAGTGGACATGACTACTTGTGAGTCCTCAACTCGGCGATGATACCGCTCGCTTCCGGAAAGCGATGCTCGGCGAGCTTTGAGAAAATTTTCCGCGAGTTGACGAAGACTTCGAAGCGCCCGTCGGTGAACGGTTTCAGCTCGAGCTGCGAGATGCGCTGCTTGAACTCCACCAGGATTTTTTGCGTCAAACTGACGGCTGTAGGTTCGTAGTTTCACTTCGAGCAGTATTCAATGAGAATGTGCATTCGCTGCTGGTCCTTGGGTGATGCGCCTGTGAATCGGTAAGCCCATAGCGCCGCTACACGGTCAACGCGGCGGCTGTTTTGGGTAGTCCTGTATGCTGCCATGCACGCCGCCCTGCATCTCCGCCACTTTCACCACCACATCATCTTCAAAGGTTACAAAGATCATCCTAATCGGCGGCTTGCCGTAGATCCAGTCTTCCTGTTCAACGCCGTCCTTGGTCTCACGCACCTTTTGATCGGGCGGCCCCATGGACAATCGAACTACATCCATGGACATCCCTACCTCGGCCTGCTTCGCCTCCACGGCTTCCTTGAATTCCTCCGGCACCACCACGTTCATCGACTGCATGGGATTGACGGGCGTGAAGTCGAGCACCGTGTTGAGCATGGCCTTCAACTCGTCCACGGTCAGGTCGGGGAGCTTCCCATCAAAATCAATTGTGATATACGACCCGACAGCTTTCTTGCCGTCCTGCCTGCTGAGTGGCGTGGTGTTCGATCCCATGCCCACTTCGATACGATCGGTCCACTTGGTTTTCTTCTTGCCGCCGCCGTTGATCTCGAAGAGGATTTCTTTGTCGCGAAAGGCGATGGCGGTAATCTGCACCAGTTGATTCTGATTGGCGGCCGAGCCGTTCTGCGCCATCTCGTGAGTGAGACTCTCCTGATCGATCACGCCTTCGGTGGAAAGCTCGACGCCCTTTTCGCCCAACGGCAGCGCCACGCGCGTTGTGCAATATTCCGCGATCAGCCCGCGCAGAATGGCCATGCGCGACTTGGGCGTCAGCCCTTCAGCGGCACGGAGGGGCGTTGCGCCAAAAATAGAAAGCAATAGAACGGCGGGAACAATAACGAACAAATTCCGGGACAACTTACCAGACATCGTTTGTCCTCCTGCCCCATAGAAAATCTGCATCGCCGTGCTTTGAATCAACAGTCGCCGTGCAAGCCGCCTGCTTAGGCAGCATCGTAAGGCTGCTTTGCAAGGCCTGCCTTACTAGGATAGTCCAATTCTATCGCCGAACGAGTCGCCGGGCAACGGGAACTGTTGGTAGTCATTGACCCGACCGCATGGCACTAGCTCCGCGAGACACCAGCTTTATCATCTGGAACTCAAACGTGCTAGATTAGGGACTTTCCGGCAGGCTTGGCATGGGGCGATCCCCCGACAAGTTAATGATAAAATCATCGCGGGATGGTTGCGATGACGATGACGGAAACCATGACTCCACCGGCCACTAATTCGACTTCCACCGCCGCGCCCGGCGCGGCCTCCAGCGCCATTGCACAGCGGCCTGCGGGAGGCAAGACCATCGTGGTGATGCCCGCGTATAATGCAGCGCGGACGCTCGAGAAAACCTACTCCCAGATACCAGCGGGCAGCTACGACGAGATCATTCTGGTGGACGACGCCAGCTCCGACAATACATTTGATCTGGCCAAATCGCTTTCCATCCACGCCATCCGCCACCGCAAGAATCGCGGCTACGGCGGTAATCAGAAGACCTGCTACACCAACGCGCTGGCGCGTGGCGCCGACTATGTGGTGATGCTGCACCCGGATTATCAGTATGATCCGACCATCGTACCCGAGCTGGTCGCGCCGCTGAAGGCCGGTGAAGCCGACGTGGTGATGGCCTCGCGCATGATGGGCGATCCGCTGGCCGGTGGGATGCCCCTGTGGAAATACGTCGCCAACAAGTTTCTTACCGGCATTGAGAATGTCGCGCTGGGCACGCGCTTCACGGAATTCCACTCGGGGTATCGCGCCTTCAGCCGCCACGCGCTGGAGATGATCAACTTCGAGGCCAACTCCGAGGATTTCGTCTTCGACAACGAAATCATCGTGCAGTTGCATCTGAAGGGGCTGCGTTTCAAGGAAATTCCGGTTACCACGCGCTACAGTTTTGATTGCTCATCGGTCCGGTTCGGCCAAGGCTGCGTTTATGGCCTTGGTATCCTGA
>CAMBEY010000290.1 GCA_945865705.1 Candidatus Sulfopaludibacter sp. SbA3 | reverse complement strand
TCAGGTAGTTGAGAATCAGCTCCGGAGCGAGACCGGTGCGCGCCTGCTCCTCCGGCACAATCTGTTCGAGATGCGCCAGCGCGTAGGCCGCTGACTCCTGAAACGCCGCCATCAATCCCACCTGCCCAGCCAGCAAGGCTTCGGAACGTATGGCCCATATAGCAAATACAAAAGGCAGGCCGGTCATCTCGCGCCAGTCATCGGCGAGATCTCGCACCAACAGGCCGGGGAAATCCGTGGCCAGCGCAGGATCGCCGATCATCATGGCCGCGTCGCAGGAAGCGAGCATGGCAGGCAAATCCGGCGCGTGCGCGACGATCTTAGGTGCGATGTGGTAATGCCGCGCCATTAATATTTGTACGAGACAAGCCGAAGTCCGCGAAGAAGTATCCAGCGCGACGCTGCGAATTTGGTCGAGCGGACACTTCGAAAGCAGCAGAACGCTGCGCACGGGACCGGACGACGACACGGACAATCCCGGAATAATCTGCAACCCCTCTATGCGCTGATACTCGATGGATGGAATAATCCCTGCGTCCGCCACCCCAGATCGTAACGCGTCCGCGCACAACGACGGCAGCATGTTCGTTACTGCAAATCGCTCGCGGTGCGGACCATGCACCAGACCCCAAACCAGCGGGACGGAGTTGAGATAGGAGACGGCGGCGACGCGTAAAGCTTGGGACATAGTTAGTGAGAATCGGCGTTAGACGTTTAGGATTTCGCGACGGTAATCTCCCTCGCTGGAAGAACATCCATAAACGCTGAAACTGAAAAGACGGCGTTACCCGCGCCCGACGCTCCGTAGCCCGGCGGCGGCGCAAGCCGATGCCGCGCCAGCGTGTCACGATAGGTTTGCAACAGGCGCAGGTGATACTCCAGCGGCGCGGGCTCCTGCAAGCCGAGGTTGCTCAGGGGTTCTGGGCACCAGGTGGTAAAGCGCGGCGTGATGCCTTGCGACATAAAGAACTCGAGACCTGCCCCTGTTGAGCGTATGGCCTGTTCTACATCGGTGAACCCGTGCGGGCGCGCCATCTCCACGCCGCCGACGAAGTTGGGGATCACGTTCGCCGCGCCGAAGACTTCGCGCGCGTCGAGGATGCGATCAATCCACGTTTGCCGCCCGATGTAACTGCTCTTGCCCGGACACAGCCATGCGAAGAGCTTCTCGTCCCACACCTCGTAATTAGGATGATAGATTTTGATTCCGGCCTCGCGGAACGGCCGCAGTTGCTCGGCTGGCATGGCCTGCATCACCGCCTTGCCGATCCATCGACCCGGATAGCGCGCTTCAATCGCCTGGGCGTAGCGCAGATAGAACTCCGATTCGGACTGCCCGCGCAACTGCGACGTTACGCTCCCGCCTGTCAGCGTGTAGGCTTTCGCGCGCGTGTCGGAGGCGGCGATCAGGTCGAGCGCCTCCATCACCTCATCGACATCCTTCACCGTTGTATAAACGCGGCCCGCAGCGCGCTGCTGATCGAAGTTGGGGTTGATGTCGCAGAAGCGGCACTCCTGATCGGTTCCCACATACTGGCAACGGCGAAACGCGGTGAGGTAGATGAGGTATCCCCACTCAATCACCGGCGCGATCTCAACCACAGGCTTGCCACTCTCGAGCGTCTTGCCGTAGTACGCGGGCCTTGGCGGCAGATCCACGCGCGCAATCAACTGCCCGTCCAGCCACAATGCAAAGCCATCATCGTCGCGACCCAGCAAGTAGGGGGACTCGGGATTCAATCGAACGGAGACAATCGTCCGCCGTAATAAGAACGGGCCGCCCGTCAGAGCAATCTCTTCAGGGGCACGGAGATTCTCCTGATGACTCATCTCTGTGATGGGAGTACGGTCAAACGAAAAAATGAAGTATGACTTCTCCTGATAGGGTTGCTGCGCGGCGCCGTCAGTTTTGGGCGCGGCACCCCCAGCGCGCAGAGCGTCCCCCAAAGACAGACCGAGGCGCAGCAGATCCTCCTTGAAGAAGACCTCGCGCGGAAGGTCGGGAAACTCTTCCATCTTCGCGGAAATATAGTCGAGCCGATGATTGATCACAATCCTCTATTTTGCCTTAAGCGCGCCATCGAGCGCCAGATACGCCGCGCCGAGCAATCCGGCTTCACCACGCAACTGGGATTGCACCACCCGTGTGCCGCCCTCGGCGTAGATGTAGGAGCTTCGCTGCAACTGCTTGAACATTGCTGGCGCGTAAGCGTCCCACGCTTCGGCCACGCCGCCGCCAAGCACATAAAGCGGCAAGTTCAGAGCATTCACCAGACCCGCGAGTCCAATGCCGAGGTATTTCCCCACGGATGCGTAGATTCGTCGCGCAACGTCGTCGCCTTCCTGCGCGCAGCGGAAAACCAGCGCGGCGGTCAGCGGCTCGCCCGAGGCAACCGCCTTGGACAGCAACGAGTCGGACGAGGACTGAATCGCCGCGCGCGCTTTGAGAACAATTGCGGTCGCGGAGGCCTTTGTCTCCAGGCACCCAGTGCTGCCGCAGCCGCACTGGGAACCACTCTCACTGACCATGACGTGTCCCAACTCACCGGCCATTCCGAGGAACCCGTGCCAGATCCGGCCGTTGAATATCAATCCGCCGCCGACGCCGGTGCCCAGCGTGATCAGGCACATGCTATCGACATCACGTCCGGCACCCAGCCATTTCTCTCCGAGCGCGGCGAGGTTCGCGTCATTGTCCAAAGCGATCTTTATTCCATTGGGCGCGCCCAGCCGCCGCTCAATTTCGTCGCGCACGCGAAAGTCTTCCCAGCCCGGCAGATTGGGCGACCGCCGGAGCTGCCCTGTTTCGAGTTGAATAATGCCCGGCACGCCCACGCCGATGCCCGCCAGCGTGGCCTCCGGATTGTTCGATGCCCCGTGCTTGGCAATCAACACCTGCGCCAACTCGCATAATTGGTCGATCACTTGATCGCGCCCCGCCAGCGTCTTGACAGGTGATGACAGGCGCTCCATCACACGGCCCGATTCATCCACTGCCGCGACGCGCAGACTGGTGCCGCCTAGATCCACTCCGATAGCAAATCGCATCAGCCCTTTCCCTTCCCGCGCGCCTTGGGCATTCGTCCCTCTGGGCGGCCCGGCTGGCAATGCGGACAGAAGTGCGTGCTGCGTCCGGCCACGATGATGCGGCGGATCGCGGTCTTGCACTGCTGGCATGGCTCTCCGGTGCGCTGGTACACACGATGATGAATCTGGAACCAGCCCTGCCTTCCCTGCCCGTCCACGTAGTCCGAGATGGACGACCCGCCGGCTGTGATCGCTTCTTGCAGCACACAACGGATCGACAAGCGTAGCGCGCTGGCTTGTTGAGTGCGGATTCGCGCCGCGATCTTCGCCGGATAAATCCCGGCGCGAAACAAGCTCTCATCTGCGTAGATGTTTCCCAGCCCACGAACAAACGCCTGATCGAGCAGCACGGCCTTGACCTTCGCTTTGCGTGCGCGCAGCCGCGCGATGAACTCCGCTTCACCAATTTCCAGCGGCTCCGGCCCCAGACCGGCAGGCGTCTCCGCGTCGCCCTCGGAAACGCGCACTCGACCGAAGCGGCGAATGTCGGCGAAGTGCAGCCAGCTTGGTCGACCGCCGGAAACGCGGTCCAACTCGAATATAAGATGCGTGTGCCGGGAATGAGGCACAGCGGAGCTCTCCGCAGTCAGCCGGCCCGTCATGCCGAGATGCACCAGCAACGACGGTCGGCGCGCCG
>CAMBEY010000289.1 GCA_945865705.1 Candidatus Sulfopaludibacter sp. SbA3 | reverse complement strand
TACGCAGCAGCTCCGCGTCAGGGCCGCGCAGCGGATGAAGGAATCCATGAAAAAGTAAGTGTGCGATGCATACTGTTACTTTAGTTTGAGGGGGCATCTGATTTCAGATGCCCCTTTCTATTGGGTGCGGCTCCGTCCGGCATTGATTGGTTGGAGACGCGCGTGAATTCATCAGTCTTGCGCAGGGCGGGGAACGCGTAGGCCCACAGCGCGACCACCAGCAGCGAGCCGATGCCGCCTGCCAGCACGGCCGGTACCGCTCCAAACCAATGCGCGGTCAGGCCGCTCTCGAACTCTCCTAATTCGTTTGATGCTCCGATGAAGATCAGCTCGATGGCGGTAACACGACCGCGCATCTGGTCTGGAGTGGACATCTGCACGAGCATGTTGCGGATGATGATGCTGACCATGTCGCAGGCGCCCACCATGAACAGTGCCGCCATCGACAGCCACAAATTGCGCGAGAGTCCGAACAGAATAGTGAAGACTCCGAACAGCGCGACGAAAATGAAGAGGGTAACGCCTACGCGTTTCTTCACGGGGTAAAAAGCCAGGATCACCGCCATGGTGGCCGCTCCCACCGCGGGCGAACTGCGCAACAGTCCCAGTCCCCAAGGGCCGGTGTGCAGTATCTCGCTGGCATAGACGGGCAGCAGCGCGACGGCTCCGCCGAACAGCACCGCGAATAGATCGAGCGAGATGGAGCCGAGCACCACCTTCTGGCGGCGGATGTAGCGCAGGCCTGCCCAGATGGAATCCGCGATATGCTCCAGTGCTGGACGTGTCTGAACCTTCAACAGCAATATTGCTGAAAGGATCGCCGATACCACCGCGCTCGTATAAACCGAAGTGGGGCCGCCGAGAAAGCTGTAGGCCAGTCCCCCCAGCGAAGGCCCGATCAGCACGGCCGCTTGGTAGAACGTGGCGTTCCAGGCAATGGCGTTTCCGAAATGATGATCGGGCACAAGCATTTGCAGGATGGATCGGCTGGCCGGGCCGCTGAAGGCCCGCACCACGCCCACCAGGACCATGATGGCGTAGATGTGTGATACGTCCGGCGTGGCGGAGCGCGTCGCAAAGAATAGCAAAGTTGAGCTCAGCGCAAATCCAGCGTGGCAGATGATCAGCAGATTACGGCGGTTATAGCGGTCGGCGGTGTGCCCCGTAATCAGAAATAGCAACAGCCCCGGCAGGAATTGCGCAAGCCCAACGTAGCCCAGCGCCAGAGGCTGGCGGGTGATCTCATAGACCTGCCAGCCCACAGCCACCGACTGCATTTCCAGTCCAATGATGGCCACCAGCCGTGCCGCCTGAAAATAGACAAATGAAGGATGCTGAAAGGCAACGCGCCCGGCCTTTTGAGAGTCCATGCTCGCGCTGCGCGAGGCGTCGGGAGGTGGAGTATTTCTCTGAAGGGCCATGACGGATTAGTGTGCCATAAATTCGGGATGGCTCGCGCTCGGCCACTGAGTCGGATTGCTTTATGCTACTCCGGAGACGCGCATTTCCGAACAAGTTGCGGTACCCGTTCCCGTTCCCGTTCCCGTATCCATGATACTCGGGGTATCATGGTCATACCTTAATACCAAATCCAACGAGGTCTCGGGATTTCGTACAAGATCGAAAATGTGCCATATCCTGTTTGAATTCAATTTTTGAGGAGTTGCTCCAACCCGATGGCTATAGCCCTGATAGAAAATATTTGTGGATTGTCCCTTTCTCCAATGAAGTCAACAGGACGCGCAAGTATGTTTATTGTCATGCTGGCCCTCCTGATTGCCAGCGTGAGTCCGGTCAGAAGCCAGCAGGCTCCTTCCGTTGCAACTCGAACCACACTTGCGTCGTCCGCCACGCGCATCGACACGCCCATCAATCTTGACGGCACACTGGATGAGAGAGCTTGGCAGAGTGCTACGGCTGTGAGCGGGTTTGTGCAGTCCGAGCCGCTGGAAGGCGAAGCAGCCACCGAGCGGACCGAAGTGAAGATTCTATTCGACGCCAATAACCTCTATGTCGGCGTGATCTGTTTTGACTCGCAGCCCGATGGCGTGATGGTCCACTCGTTGAAAGAAGACTTCGATCCTAACGATGCAGATTATTTTCAGGTGATCCTGGATACCTATCACGATCAACGCAGCGGATTCCTGTTCGCAACCAACCCCATGGGCGCCAAGCGAGACTCGCAAGTAACCGATGAAGGCCGCGCTACCAATACAGACTGGGACACGGTTTGGGACGTGCGCGCGCGGCGGACCTCCGAAGGCTGGTCGGCGGAATTGGTGATTCCCTTCAAGAGTCTTCCCTTCAATGAGACGCGGTCGGAGCAGACCTGGGGGATCAATTTCGCGCGAAACATTCGACGGAAGAATGAGCTGGATGTCTGGTCTCCGCTGCCGCGCCGCTTTGGCATCACACGGCTATCGCTTGCCGGTGAGCTGCGCGGCCTGGAAGGAATTCAGCGAGGACGCAACCTGCGGCTGAAGCCCTTCATCGTGGCCGAGGTGAACCGCCTGGCACAAAGCGATCACAGTGTTTGGAAGACGAAGCCGGGGCTGGACATTAAGTTTAGCGTGACACCTAGCCTGACGCTGGACCTGACCGGCAATACCGATTTTTCACAGGTTGAGGTGGATGAGCAACAGGTGAATCTCACGCGCTTTTCACAGTTTTTCCCGGAGAAGCGTGAGTTTTTTCTGGAAAACGACGGCCTGTTTCAGTTGGGTGATGTGCCCGGCGAACGCGGCCCGGAGCGTGGCCGCGAGACGCAGCTTTATTTCAGCCGGCGCATCGGCCTCTCCGACGCCGGTGACCCGCTTCCAATTTTGGGCGGCAGCCGGCTTTCCGGACAAGCGGGAGGCTACCGCATCGGTCTGCTCAACATGCAGACGAAAGAGTTTGGTGGCCGGCCGGGTAATAATTATGCAGTCGCCCGCCTGCGCCGCGATGTGTTCGCCAACTCTGATATCGGCATGATCTTCACGAACCGTCAGGCAACCGAGGGCAAGGACTACAACCGTGTCTGGGGCACCGACGCCAATTTCAAATTTTGGCAGAACCTGGACCTCAACGGCTACATCGCGCAGTCCGCCACGGACGGGTTGACAGGAGAAAACTGGACCCGAAAGGCGAGGGCGGATTGGCGGGATGAGAACATTCGGATGACTGTCGCCTATAACGACGTCGAACAGAATTTCAACCCGGAGATCGGCTATACGCAGCGAACCGGCATCCGCTACTTCAGCTCCCGCAATGAGGCCTTCATCCGAACATTCTGGAAAAGTTGGCTGCGACAAATACGCCCGCACGTCTATTACACTCGTCAGACGGACCAGCAAAACCGCCCGGTCTCGAAGGAAGGTCACTACGCATTGTTCGAGTTTCAGCTCCAAAATGGCTCGGGATTCGAGATCTTCTACAATACATTCTACGAGCGGCTGGACGTGCCTTTCGCCATTCGCCGCGACATCCCCAAGCAGCCCAACATCTCCATACCGGTGGGTCTCTATCAATACGATCAATGGGTGTTCGAACTCAACAGCGATCCCAGCCGCATGTTTTCGTCCAGCGTGACATTCAAGACTGGAGATTTCTATTCCGGCACCACCAATCAACTCACCGTCAATGGCGACTTCCGCCCGTCCTATCACCTGCTCGTGCAGAGTCGTTACAGCTATAGCGGCGTCGATTTAAAGGAAGGGTCATTCTCGACTCACCTGTTCCGATCGCGCATGGATTACTATCTCAGCACCCGCGCATTGTTC